>JAUWSB010000089.1 GCA_030610255.1 Bacteroidota bacterium | reverse complement strand
CGTTTGGATTTTTATCCGGATGATATTTTAACGCCTGCTTACGATATGCTTTTTTTATTTCAATGTCGGTAGCATCTCTGGAAACTTCAAGTACTTCGTAATAATCTCTTTTTGACATATTTTGGTATTTATAAATTCAAAATGATATAATGGTCAAAAATTAGCTTCCAACAACAACTTTTGCGTAACGAATTACTTTGCCATTTAACAAATAACCTTTTTCAATTTCGTCGATAACCTTACCTTTTTTATTTTTTGAAGGGGCAGGTATACTCGTTATTGCTTCATGATAATCGGTGTTAAACTCTTCGCCGTGAGATTTCATTTGTTCCAGCCCCCTGCTTTCAAGTACAGATTTAAATTTATTATAGATTAAATTTGTTCCTTCTTTGATACTTTCAGTATTGTCGGTTTTGTCAAATGCTTGCAAAGCCCGCTCAAAATCATCCAGTACAGGCAGCAGAGCAATAATAATTTCTTCGGATGCCGTTTTACTGAGTTCAATTTTTTCTTTTAAAGTTCTTTTCCTGTAATTGTCAAATTCTGAAAACAAACGTATATATTTGTCGTTGAGTTCATCATATTTTTGCTGTAATTTCTTAAGCTTTGATTCTTCTTTCTTAGGTTTCCCTGCTTTTTTCTTTTTCTCGTCCCCGCTTGGTTTTTCATGGGAAGTATTTTCTGTTTTATCTTGTATATTTTGATCTTGATTGATTTCTTCTTCTGTCATTTTCTGATTTTATTTTTTAAAAAAATGTTTTATTTTCGATAAAGACTTTTATCTTTTATCTTTCAGTTTACTGCGTTACGAATTATTCGGTGTGTAATTATAATTCTGAACGAAGTTCAGCATAGCAAATTATTTGCCAATTTGTATTTCAGGACAAATTGTCATTCTAATGTATTTGACACATTAAGGGTTTTGAGTAAAATAAGTCCTCAGTCTTCAGTCTTCCCCCGAAAGCTTTCGGGGTCAGTCCTCAGTCCCCAGTCTTCAGTCCTCAGTCCCCAGTCCTCAGTCCCCAGTCTTCAGTCCCCAGTCCTCAGTCCTCAGTCTGTCATCAGACTTCAATCATCAGCCTATTAATCGCATACTGCCCACTATCTATTGTCAAATGCCGACTGCTTTCACTTAAGCTAATTTGTTTGTAGCTATACTATGCTAAGTTATTCGTTGTTAATAACTTTATTTTGAAAAACGGGGTTACCTTTTTGTTGATTTTGGAATTAATATTAAGAGAGTATTAATAAAAAAATTATTAAAACAAAAATACTGAAAAGCGGAGTAAGCCGAAAATCCGGTTAAAGAGTAGGCGAGAACTAAAATAACTATCATGAAAAAAAGTGATTCAATAAAAGCTAATGAATTTAAGGTGCAGACTGAGCGCACGGATTTTCATTGCATGCTTGCCAAGAACCCGAATTATTTTGGCAATATTCCCGGAAGTAAATTTAAAGCAATTTACAAGCTCATAAAAAAAACTTCTTATGAGGAGCTTACCTGTGTAGGATATAACCCGGATACGACGAACATGGAAGCTACCTTTTCAATCAAAAGATCAACTGGTTATTCCGGTAATCTATGCACAGCCGGGTCTTTTGAGTATGTGCGTTTCTATCTTGACTTTCATGATGGAGCAGGATTTATTGACCAGGGATATGTTCGCGTAAATGTTCATGATATTCCTGACGCAAAAGATTGTAATAAAAAATCCATTTTCCCAATTAAATATGTTGCAACACTCAAGAAGAAAACTTCGAAATATTCTTTTTGCAAGAATCCCATATTGCCCACATTAAGAGCAATTTTATCATGGAACTATGAGCCACCTGCAAATGCCCCCAATTGGCAACCTGTTTGGGGAAACATAATGAATTGTGATGTACAATTAAAACCTTCGTGGATATTTAGTTTTGAAAAATATCCATTTGATCTGTCAAAATATTTAACTCTTGCTGTTGATTCACCCAATTTAACATCAAAACAATTATCAGAAATTACAGGAGTTGATATTTCTCAATTATTCCCACAAGTGCCAACACCACATCTTGCGGAATTGGTGAAGATTTCAAAAGAATTAAAAGTGCCGGAATCACGATTTGCATATAAAACAATTAACAAAATGATTAAATATCCAACATCAGAAATTACGATGATGGATAAAACCATATTAAGTAAAGCAAAAATTGATGTCAGCAAGCTTATTGACAAATTTGGCAAATTGTTTCCTGTTGATATATCAAAAGCAAATGTTGATTATGAAGAATTAGAATGTGTTGGTTTGGATTACAATACAGAAAGTTTGGTTGCGACCATTATAATAAAAAAGAGCATTGGTTACAGCGGTGATTTGTGTAAAGCTGGTAGCAAGGAGTATCTTTCTTTCTGGATTGACTGGAATGATAAATGCTCGTGGCAATATCTGAACACAGTAGAATTAAAAGTTCATGATATAAAAATGAAAGGTGACCACTTATGTTATAGCGTATCACTTCCTTTGGATTCTACCTATTATAAAAAAATCTGCAACAACCCAAATATAGTTCGTATACGTAGTGTATTGTCATGGGATGTACCTCCATCCACTACAAATCCTGATAAATTGGAATATTATGGAAACAGAGTAGATGCACATATTCAAATTAAACCGGGTGTTGAAATCAATCCGGGTGATGTAATTCCATTATTTAATATCATCGGAGGAATTGATGTTGCTCACGTGAATGATGGCACCGGGTTAACAAAAACAGGATCATTCTTTGCCTTTAATGGTTTAAGCGTTCCAACAGGTGCTCCGTTTGGAGGACTAATCGTTTTAAATGGACCTTCATTCCCGGGTTATCGCTATAAGATTAAACTTACCAATCTGGATGATGGAACGTTTATCTATGTAGACGATCCGTTCACTTGTGTTGGGTCTTTACCTCATTTCCCATGGGTGCAATACACTTCCCAGGCGGTGGATGGTAGCGGATATTATCATTTCCTCGATCCTGATAAAAACACATTAAATGTGTTAGCACGATTTACTCCGAAAACAGAAGATAAATACCTTGTAGAGATAGAAGTGGATACTATTCCGGGAGTATTTGGTAAAACAATTCAAATTGATAACACTAAACCTGTTGTTAAGTTAAAAGTAGATGACAATGGAGATTGCACACATTATAAAAAAGGTGATACCATTACCGGTCATTACTTTGTGTATGACAAATACATTCGTCGTTGGAAATTTAATAACACATGGACCGGCCTGATAACCGGTACATCCAATACACCAGCTTTGCCGGGATCTGCTTTCAGTATAAACACTCCTGCAAATGCATATCCATGCGGTACTGTTACACTGCGGGCAGAGGACAAAACAATTATAAACAGCCAAGAGGTAGGACATGAAAGATGGGCTTCTTATATTATTTGTTTACGCAACAAGTAAATGCGTGTAATTAATTGTAAAAGAAGTTGCCGGGCTTGTTCCGGCAACTTCTTTTTTATTGTTTTCAACAGATAAGCGAATTTGAAAAATTAACCAATAAAATTTTGTTTGAACTATGGGTAATTGTAATCAAAAACGGGCAATATATTCATCCGGAAATAATAAGTCACAAAAAGGAATGGTGAAAGTAAAGCTTACAGAAAATACTCCAATGGTGATAAATGGAAACATAACCGGAAGATTGTATGTATTCGGAAATATTAACGATATAAATTGGGTGGATGAAAGAGATGTGATGAGTATGAAGGAAATAAATGGATTGCAGATATTTTATTGAAAATTATAAACTTGTTAAAATATCAATTATTTCCTAACAATATCAGCACCTAATTTTAGTAAGCGGGAATCAATATTCTGGTAGCCTCTGTCAATTTGTTCAATATTGTGGATTATACTTTTACCTTCGGCTGAAAGTGCTGCAATTAAAAGAGATACACCTGCACGGATATCAGGGGAAGTCATTTCAATTCCGCGAAGAGGATATTGCCTGTTAAGTCCGATAACAGTTGCACGGTGCGGGTCGCATAATATTATTTGTGCTCCCATATCAATAAGCTTATCAACAAAAAACAAACGGCTTTCAAACATTTTCTGATGTATCAAAACACTGCCTTTTGCCTGGGTAGCTATAACAAGCATAATACTTATCAGGTCGGGTGTGAAGCCGGGCCATGGAGCATCGGAGATTGTCATTATTGAACCGTCCATAAAAGTTTCAACTTCATATTCTTTAAGTTCGGGAATAAAAATATCGTTTCCCGACTTTTCAATTTTTATTCCAAGTCTTCTGAAGATTTCAGGAATGATCCCAAGGGCATCATAATTAACATTTTTAATAGTGAGGGCTGATTGAGTCATTGCAGCCATACCGATAAAACTGCCAACTTCAATCATATCAGCCATCATAGTATGTGAACAGCCTTTTAAATTTTTAACGCCATCAATTATTAATAAGTTTGAGCCGGTACCGTTTATTTTTGCACCCATTTTAATAAGCATTTTACAAAGTTGCAAAATGTATGGTTCGCAGGCAGCATTAAAAATTGTAGTTCTGCCTTTGGCAAGGGTGGCTGCCATCAGGATGTTGGCAGTTCCTGTTACTGATGCTTCATCAAGAAGCATGTATGTGCCTTTTAATTCGGTGGCATCAACTTTATAGAAATTATCTTTTAATTCGCTCTTAAATTTAGCTCCGAGTGTTTGCAGTCCTGTAAAATGTGTATCTAATCTGCGACGCCCGATTTTATCACCTCCGGGATGAGGCATATATGCTCTACCGAAACGTGCAAGCAAGGGACCCAAAATCATTATTGACCCTCTGAGACTTGCGCCTTTTTCTCTGAATTCCGGAGATTTAAGATATTCAAGATTAATATTGTCAGCCTGAAAAGTGTATTTGCCTTCCCTGATTTTATTTACGGTTACACCCAAATCTTTTAAAATATCAATAAGTTTATTTACATCTCTGATGTTTGGGATGTTGCTGATTGTAACTTTTTCGGGAGTTAGCAGAGTTGCACATAAAATCTGCAAAGCTTCATTTTTTGCACCCTGTGGGGTTATTTCACCTTTTAATTTTTTTCCGCCGGTAATTTCAAATGAACTCATTTAATATAATAACGTGTAAAATGGTATTTCATTTTAAGTTTGATATAAATTATGCCAGTCTCCCCCCGAAAGCTTTCGGGGTCAGTCTTCAGTCTCCAGTCTTCAGTCTCCAGTCTATTAATCGCTGAATGCCGACTGCTGACTGCCGACTGCCGACGACTGAAAGGAGTCCGTATGGACTGAGGACTGCCGATGACTGAAAGGAGTCCGTATGGACTGCTTTCACTTAAGCTAATTTGTTTGTAGCTATGCTAAGTAATCGCCTAAAATTATTTTTTCCTGCTCCTTGAGTAATTTCCGTTTGACGAACTATCTCTTTTTCTGCTGACGAATTTTTTTCTTCTGTTTCGTTCAAGTATGTCACTTGTATTGTTAAGTCTGACTTCTTTGTTGAGTTTTAGGTTGTCTTTTGACAGAGAAGCTAAGTGGTCAAGTATTAATTCATCATTTACAGAATCACGGTTCCAGTTCAGGTATGATTTTTTCAAATGATTTGCAATGGTTTTTATTAATGCTTCTTTTTCGGGACCATCTTCGTATTCGATAGCTTTATTTATGATCTTTTCAATATTTTTTCCGTAATGACGAAATTTAATGTGATTATTTTGGTAAGGGATTTTTTCGGGTTTAGAAAATAAAGTATTTTTTGAAGGTTTGGGATATGGTGAATCAACATCTAATTTAAAATCGGAAATCATAAACATATGATCCCATAATTTGTGTTTGTAATCTCCTGATTCCCGTATGCGGGGATTCATTTGTGCCATGATATTAATAATCAAATTTGCTGATTTATTGCGTTTTTCACTATCTTCAATAGTAGTTGCATATTCAATCATTTTCTGGATGTTTCTTCCGTATTCTGAGATTATCAGTTTGTTGCGAGTGGTGTTGTATTCCATTTTTTTATTTTTTTCTTAATAAAATATGATATTATTTTTTTTAGATGATATTCTTATTATCGATTGTAATACTTTTATTTAATATAAAAGGAAGTATTTTTTAATATTCAGGAATTAAGATTTGCAAAGATAAGTATTATTTTATAATATTCTAAGTTTTGCAAATTTTAATAATAATTGTTTTTGTCCGATGCCGTTAAAAAACACAGTGGCTTTTTTGTTTGATCCTGTTCCTTCAATACTGATGATCTTGCCTTTACCAAAACGTTGGTGTGCAACTTTCATGCCGGTTTGCAGCTTGTCAGTAACCTGATTTGAAAAATCATTATTAAAGTATGAATTTTCAAAAGTAGTAATTTTTTTAAGTTTTTTACCTTTAATAGTTAAAGAAGATGGTTCTTTATTTTTGTTAAAATAATCGTTTTTAAAGTTGTTTGCGTGGATTGATGTTTTTTTAGGTAATTCAAGATATTTATTTTCAATTTCTTCAATAAATCTGCTTGGTTCGCAAATAGTTAAATTTCCCCAGCGATAACGATTTTCAGCATAAGAAATCGTAACTCTTTGTTCTGCACGTGTTAAAGCAACATAAAACAGTCTTCGTTCTTCTTCCATGTCTGCTCTTGAGCTTAATGATTGTATTGAAGGAAACAGGTTTTCTTCCAGGCCAACTATGTAAACATACGGAAATTCAAGTCCTTTTGCTGCATGCACAGTCATTAATGAAACATAATCAGTAACTTCCTTATCTTTTGTGTCGGCATCAGTAAGCAGAGCAACATCCTGCATAAATTCATCAAGTGTGGTTATGGAATTATTCTCAGTTAGTTCTTCTTCATTTGTTTCTTTTTCCGAAAATTCTTTAATAGCATTTAACAGTTCTTCAATGTTTTCATACCGGCTAAGACCTTCGGGTGTTTTATCTTCATACAGGTCCTTTAGTATTCCTGAAGAAGAAGCAATTAATTTAGCGAGGTCAAAAGCATTTTTCTTTTTAAGCTGAGCAGAAAAACTCTTTATTTTAATTACAAATGTTGATATTTTTGATAAGGCACCTGTATTGATATTCAGATTGTATTTTGAAGAATTTTCAATTGTTTCCCATAAACTTTTGTTTTCCTTATCAGCAGTTACAATAATTTTTTCTAATGTGGTTTTACCGATTCCGCGTGCCGGATAATTGATTATCCTTATTAATGCTTCTTCGTCTTTGTTATTAATAACTAAACGGTAATATGCAAGTAAATCTTTGATTTCCTTACGTTTGTAAAACGATAAACCACCAAAAATCCGGTAAGGAATATTTATTTTTCTTAATGCTTCCTCAATTGCTCTTGACTGGGCATTTGTTCTGTAAAGAATAGCAAATGTTTTATTCTGAAGCTGGAAATTCATTTTCTGCTCAAAGATTGAGTTTGCAACTAAAGTGCCTTCTTCTCCGTCAGTTATTGCTTTTATCAATTGAATTTTGTTTCCTTCGGAATTATTTGTCCATATCTCTTTAAAAATCTGATCTTTGTTATTTATAATTATGCTGTTAGATGCATTTACAATAGTTTTGGTTGACCGGTAATTCTGTTCCAGCTTAAAAGTTTTTAAATCCGGATAATCGTTTTTAAAATTAAGGATATTCTGAATATTTGCACCTCTGAATCCATATATGCTTTGAGCATCATCACCCACAACACAAATATTTTCGTTGTTTGCAGCTAAATTTTTTACAATCAGATATTGAACATAATTTGTATCCTGATACTCATCAACAAGAATATATTTAAATTTTTGCTGGTATTTATATAAAACATCCGCGAAATCTCTGAAAAGGATATTTGTATTAAAAAGCAGGTCGTCAAAATCCATTGCATTGGCTTTTTTGCATCGCTTTGCGTAGATTGAGTAAAGTTCGCCAATTTTAGGTTTACCTGCCATTTTGTCCGCATTCATTATTTCAAAATCATTTTTGTATTTGTTGGCAGAAATCAGGTTGATCTTAGCTGCTGATATCCTGTTCAAAACATAATTCGGAGCATAAATTTTGTTATCTAAATTTTGATCTTTTATTATTGCCTTTATTAATCGTTTTGAATCATCGGTATCATATATTGAATAATTGGAAGGATATCCCAGCCGAAAACCTTCAATTCGTAATATTCGAGCAAAAATTGAGTGGAACGTTCCCATCCAGACATTTCTTGCATCAGTGCCGCCAACTAATTTTATTATTCTTTCTTTCATTTCGCGGGAAGCTTTGTTAGTAAAGGTCAGTGCAAGAATATTAAACGGGTCAACACCAAGATTTAACAGGTGTGCAACCCTGTATGTTAAAACACGCGTTTTTCCCGAACCGGCGCCAGCTATAACCATAGAAGGGCCCTCGGTATATTCTACCGCTTTGAGTTGTGCCTGATTTAAATCTTTTAAAATGTCTTTCACCGGATAGATAGATTTTGGTTTGCAAAAATATAATTTTTGTATTACTTATAGAAAAAATTATTTTTGTAAGACACAATTGATTATTGTAACTTTATACAAAATTTTTAAAATTAATTCATTGTCTTATAAACCTGATAGCTCAGTTATAAAAAATGATAAAAAATATTATTACTGGCACAAGGAAAATTTTGTACCTGACAGGAGTTTTGTGATTTTTTTTTGAATAAACTTTTCTGACTAAAGTACCTAAACATTCTCAACCCGATAAGTGTATCCTTGTTTTAAATCTTTTTTATTGATTTTCAAAGCATTGATATATTGTCCGCAATTGCTTCCTATTTTGTTTTCTTCCAGCTCACCTATGCTTAGAATAACTTCGTAACCTGCTTTTTTTAGATTTTCAATGACGGCATAATTATTTATTCCGGGCTTTATTAACGAACTGATTTTATTTTTTTTTGCTTTAAAGGTCGGATTCACGGGTGTTATCTTTATCAGGAAAATATCAGGATTAAAGTGCTTTTTCAATTCACTTATATCCATAATATTTTTTTCACCTAATGCAAAATTCAGGGTTATTTTTCTGTTCCCGGTTTCATAAAACAGCTTGCCATATTCTGAAATTGTTTTAAAATCCCATTTTTTAACAGGTATCAATTCATCTCTTTGTTTTTTATCAGTGCTATGCAGCGAAAACTGAAGTTGAAAATTATTTTTATAAAGACGGTTTTTTATATCTAAAAGCTCATCAAAAAAATTTTCCGTTCCTGCAGGTGCAACTGAAGACAGGGAAGGAATAAAATTTTTAAAAGAATATAATTGCGGAATGGCTTCCAAAACATTCAGAACATTGTTGTTGAATGCCGGTTCACCCATGCGGGCAAATTGTATCTTGAATTTTTTAGTATTAACATTTTTGTCGGGAAAGCGTTGTTTAATCAAATAATCAATTTGAAAAATAATTTCCTCAAAAGATAATTCCCCATTGTATTTTCCACCTGCATCACAGAATTTACAATTCACCGGGCAGCCAAACAAAGTGGAAACAATCAACACCCATTTATCATGAAGAGTTAATGGTGGCTGGATAGATTCAACAAATTCAAATAATTTGCCATTACCGGTTTCGCCAATATAAACGTTTGCTATGTTGTTTTCTTTAATTCTCCTGATTACCTTCATTAATGCTATTCCTTTCTTATTTTAATAATCAATCGTAATGTCAAATGTCAAATTTTACTTTTGTCTTTTATCTTTTGTCTTTTATCTTTGATTATCATTGCCGTTTTT
>JAUWSB010000057.1 GCA_030610255.1 Bacteroidota bacterium | reverse complement strand
GGTGGGTATTGAAAGATTGGCCTATTAAAAATTAACGTCCGTAAGGAAAAATGAAAATCTGTAGCGTTAAGAAAAATTCGGGTGCGATTAAATTTATGTAGAATGACATAGATAAATCCGTTATACAAAATTATAGAAAAATTTACTTTTTAACACTTCGGAATATTTGAAAATTATCACTTATAAAAGAATATGCAATTAAATTACCCTTATCATCATACTTTTTATTTATTTTCAGGTCGTTATCTGTTAAATAATTAAATCCTTCGATACCGGCATCGGCCAAAGCCAGGAATGTGAATTTTTTTGGATTATCATTATCAGGTGTTTTTTGATTTTTTAAAAAAATACTTTTGATCTTTCCAAATGAATTAGCAAGTATTGAACCTACTAATGTCTTATCTCTGCTGGCATACAATATTTCATCAGGTTTAATTTGAATTTTATAATCTGATTCGGGATAATATTTTTTTTCAATTATATTTTTATCCTGTTCTCCGACTACAAAAAATTCATTTAAATTCATTGCTAAATTATTAACCGGAATCTTCACGAGTTTTTCATAATGATAAATTTTCGGCTCTTTGTAATGTGCGATAGATAAATGCATTTTCCTGTAATCCAGCATATTTTCATATTTTTTAAATTGTATTTTATTAAAATTAATAGTTGATGAAACTGAAGCTATTTTTGCCGGAATCTCGCTATCTTTGGTTATGTTGTTATTAAAATCAATAAATAAGATGCTGAATAATATAAGAATGGAAGCTGCAATTGAAACAGAATAATAAACAGCTTTTTTTGATAAAATTGAAAAAGGATATCGTTTTAATGTTTTTTTATCTGCAAAAACAATTTTTTTATCAGGTTTTAAAAAAGTATTTTCAAAAAGTTTGTATTCTTTAGTTAAAGACGGATTTGTTTTTAAGAAAAGTTTTAATTGATTTAATTCTTCAGCACTCAAATCGTTTTCGAGTGAAGCAATAAAATAGTTTTGATAATTAGTTGAATTAATGTTATCAACTCCAGTTACATGATTTTTTTTTAAACTATTTTTATCTTCAAAAATCACCGAACTCTCAACAGGAACTGAAATAAGTTCAAAATCTTCAAATTCTTCTTTTAAACCAGGATTTTCTTCCATGAATATCAATAACTCGGCAATCCGGTCAGTATCCAGATTTCCATCCATATAATCAAGAAAAAATATTTCGTAATTATTTCTGTTGATTTTCATTTCTTTTTTATCTTAAATAACAGTATCAAGACTTCCAATATAATTCTTCAAAAACAATCTTGCCCTGTAAATATAAACTTTCACCTGCGATTCGTTCAAATTTGTAATATTACCAATTTCACTGTATGAATAACCTTCATAGTCTCTCAGCAAAATAACCGACTTTTGAATTTTGGGCAGCCTTTCCACTGCATTATTTAATATTTCGTTCAAATCAGAATACCCATTTTCTTGTGATACAGGATCATATATATCAGCACCCAGCACCGATAATTTATCATCTCTCCTGATATTATCAATCATTGTATGATAAGCAGTTGTAAAAAGGTAAGATTTGGCTTTATCAAAAGAGATATTGCTGTGTCTGTCCCACATTTTCATAAATGAATCCTGCACAATATCCTTAGCTTTATCCTCATCCTTAATATTTTTAAGGATAAAGCGATAAACTCCATCTGCAAATTCATCTGCACACAAATTGTATTCAGTGGTTGTCATTCAAACTTTGAATTTCCGTCTAATGCTTATGACGGATTAATATCAGTAAAAGTTACAAAGTGAAAATTTTATAACTATTCCGTTTACAAGAGGTTAATTTATTATTACATTAATTGTTATAAGTTATTGGTTATACGTTGTTAAAATATAACTTATAACGTCTAACTTATAACTTATAATGTATATCCTTTAACAATCTTTCAATACTCTGAATAGTTGTAAATTTGTTAATCAAGTTTAAGCACAGCTAAAAATGCTTGCTGTGGCACTTGAACATTTCCCACCTGACGCATACGTTTTTTACCTTTTTTTTGTTTTTCCAAAAGTTTGCGTTTACGGGTAATATCACCACCATAACATTTTGCCGTAACATCTTTTCTGAGGGCTTTAACCGTTTCGCGGGCAATGATTTTTACTCCGATAGCAGCTTGTATGGCAATATCAAATTGTTGGCGGGGTATCAACTCTTTAAGTTTAACACACATTCTGCGTCCGAAATTGTAAGCATTATCACGATGAATTAAAGTTGATAAGGCATCAACAGATTCTCCATTTAGAAGAATATCAAGCTTAACAAGATTTGCAGGTTTATAACCCGACTGATAATAATCGAATGAAGCATAACCCTTTGAAATACTTTTGAGTTTATCATAAAAATCAAAAACAATTTCACCCAAAGGCATTTCAAAAGTAACTTCAACACGGTCGCTTGTAAGGTAAACCTGATTTTTCAGTGTGCCGCGTTTATCAATACATAAATTCATAATCGAACCTACATAATTTGATTTGGAAATTATCTGTGCAATTATATAAGGTTCTTCAATGTGGTCAATATATTTCTGTTCAGGTAATCCTGAGGGATTATGAACTTCAATAGTTTCTCCTTTGTTGGTAATAACTTTATATGAAACATTTGGAACTGTAGTAATAACATTCATATTGAACTCACGGTCAAGTCGCTCCTGAACGATTTCCATGTGTAAAAGACCGAGAAATCCGCATCTGAAACCAAAACCTAAAGCAGCAGATGACTCAGGCACAAAAGTTAAAGACGCATCATTTAGTTGCAGTTTTTCTATTGAACTTCTTAATTCTTCATAATCATCGGTATCAACAGGATAAATACCTGCAAAAACCATTGGCTTAACATCTTCAAAACCTTCAATTGCCTTGTCGCACGGTCGTTCAACATGAGTTACCGTATCACCTACTTTAACTTCCTTAGAAATTTTAATACCTGAAATGATGTAACCAACATCTCCGGTTTTTAATATTTTTTTTTCTTCACGATCAAGTTTTAAAACACCAATCTCATCAGCATGATATTCTTTTCCGGTATTAACAAATTTTACAAAATCACCTTTTTTAATCTCACCGTTAAATATTCTGAAATAAGCAATTATTCCCCTGAATGAATTAAATACCGAATCAAATATCAATGCCTGTAAAGGCGCATGAGGATTACCTTTTGGCGATGGAATTATATTTATGATGGTTTCAAGGATTTTTTCAATACCATATCCGGTTTTACCACTTGCTTCAATAATCTCATCTCTGCTACATCCTAACAAATCCACAATCTGATCTTTAACTTCTTCGGGCATTGCATTTTCAAGATCCATTTTATTAAGCACCGGAATTATTTCCAGATCATTATCAATAGCGAGATAAAGATTTGAAATTGTTTGAGCTTGTATACCTTGAGTGGCATCAATAATAAGTAAAGCACCTTCACATGCAGCAATTGAACGAGAAACTTCATAAGAAAAATCTACATGACCGGGCGTATCAATCAAATTCAGTTTGTAATCTTTATTTCCAAATTTATGTGCCATTTGAATAGCATGACTTTTGATGGTTATACCTCTCTCACGCTCAAGTTCCATATCATCCAAAACCTGGTTTTGTAAGTCTTTACCCGAAATGGTGTTGGTAAATTCCAACAACCGGTCAGCCAACGTGCTTTTGCCATGATCAATATGAGCAATAATGCAAAAATTTCTTATATTTTCCATCAGTTGCAAAAATAGTATTTTAAATTTTATAACATTGTTTTTATATATATTTGCAATATCATTAGTAAGAACATAATTTCGTAATATGATTAAAAAAATGAAATAGGCTAAGGCTAAAAGGCAAAGGCTGAGGAAAAAGAGAAAAAAGATTAAATTTGCCTGTTTTAAAATTCTTATACAATAAAATAAAGAAAAATAATCATGAAAAAGATTAGATTAGGATTAATGGGTTTCGGTGAGATTCCAAGGCATATTTACCGGTTATGCCTTGAAGATAATCTTATTGAAGTTGTAGCCATAAGCGAAATCGGTAAACCCGAGATACTGCATTATTTGCTTGTTGCCGAAACAAAAGGCAGTATTGATGTACAACTTGACGGAAATTTATTGGTTTCAAAAAACGGCAAGGCACGATTTGTACACGGTATTGAACCCGGTGATGTCCCCTGGGATATTTTTAATGTGGATTTTATTGTTGACAGTACAGGTAAATATAAATCAATGAGCGACATGCAACGGCACATAAATGCAGGCGCAAAAAAGGTAATTTTATCAAACCTGCCAAATGATAAAATTGATCGTATTGTTATTATGGGTGTAAATGAACATACCATCAAAACTTCCGATAAATTAATATCGGCAGGATCGGCTACTACAAATGCAACTGCAATTATGTTAAAAATATTTGAAGAAAATTTTGGAGTTGATTATGCCATGCTAACCACTGTTCACTCATATACTTCTGATCAACCTTTACGCGACAAGGCAAGCAATGATTACCGTCGCAGTCGTTCTGCTGCCGAGAACATCATTCCCAATGAAACACCCTCACCATACTGGATTCAAAAAATAATGCCCGAATTTAAAGGGAAAATTGCAGGAACAGCTTTGAATGTACCTATACCAAACGGATCTTTGCTTGATCTTACTACAGTTTTTAAAAACAGTAGTATAAGCATTAACGACATTAACTTAGCAATTGAAAAAGCATCAAAAAAATTACCGGATATTATTCAGGTTGAAGATGACCCTATTGTTTCAACTGATGTTATTGGTAACCGTCATTCTGTTGTTTACGACAAAAGAGCAACAATGCACTCACCAATAAGAATGGTAAAAACATTAACATGGTATCATGCCGCAATGGCAATGGCTGCAAGGATAATTGACATTATACTTGCCTATAATAAATTAAGCACGAAAGGAGGTGTAAAATGAATGTAGCAATTAACGGATTTGGTCGTATAGGTCGTTCTGTATTTCGTATTCTTAGTAAAAGAACAGATATAAATGTTGTAGCAATAAATGATCTCTATGATAATGATGTGCTGGAATATCTGCTAAAATACGACACTGTTATGAGAGGATTCGGGCAGGACGTGTATTTGGGTGGTGATTATTTAATTACTCCAAATGAAAAAGTAAAAATGCTTAGTATTAAAGACCCGAGAGAATTACCATGGAAAGCTTTAAACGTTGATGTTGTTGTTGAAGCTACAGGTATTTTCAGGACAAGAGAAAAACTGGTTCCTCACCTTGAAGCCGGAGCAAAAAGAGTTATTTTAACTGTTCCTGCAAAAGATGAAATTGATTATACTATTGTAATAGGTGTAAATGATGAGGGCTTAAAACCCGAAGACAGGATTATTTCCAATGCCAGTTGTACTACCAATTGCCTTGCTCCAATGGCAAAAGTGCTCAATGATGCTTTCGGTATTGTTGAAGGTTTGATGACAACAACTCATGCTTACACTAACGATCAACGCCTTGCAGATGTCCCTCATAAAGATTGGAGAAGGGGCAGGGCAGCAGCAGAAAATATTATTCCTACTACAACCGGAGCTGCAAAGGCAGTTGGTGAAGTAATTCCTGAGCTTAAAGGAAAATTAGACGGAATGGCTTCAAGGGTTCCCGTGCCTGACGGCTCGGTTGTTGATCTGGTTGTTGAAGTTGAAAAAGATGTTACGGTTCAGGATATTAATACTGCCGTCCATCACGCTGCTAATTCAAAAGAAATGAAAAATATCCTTTTATATTCAGAAGAAAAAATAGTTTCTTCCGATATTGTCGGCAATTCATATTCTTCAATTTATGATTCGGAATATACAAAAGTACTTGGAAAAAGGATTGTTAAAACTCTTAACTGGTATGATAATGAATGGGGCTATTCAAACAGGGTTGTGGATTTGATTGTAATGTTGATGGGATTCGGAAGATAAAAAATATTAGAGAATAATGTGAATCAAGGGTTGAAGTTTTATTAAACCACGAAGTCACACAATCCGCCAGCTGGCGGACATTAAGAATCACAAAGAAAAAATTCGATTCTCTTGAATAGAGATTATTGATTTTTAATGATAAGGGAATTCTATCTGTAAATCGTAACCGATCCCTGGAAGTTACGTCTTCTTAAACCATCCAAGGTAATTTCCAAAACATCACAAACATAAAAATAAACGCCCTGAGGGCAATCCTGTTTGTTTTGTTGATTTTTCCCATCCCAATTAATTTTAGGGTCATCAGTTTTAAAAACTATTTTTCCCCAACGGTTAAATATTTTTAACTCAATTTTCTCAACTGCTGCAATAGTTTCAGGAAAAGGAACAAAATAATCATTATGATTATCTCCGTTAGGAGTGAAAATATTTGGCAATCTGTATACAGGACAAACATCATAATCAACACATACCACATTACTAAAATCACTTTCATTACCAACCGAATCTATTGCAGTAACAGCATAACAAGCCGTTACCGTAGAAAGATTGGAATGAATATAAACCGTATCATCAGGGTGATTAGTAGAATCAATAAGAATTAAATCACCATATTCAAAGGGAGAATAATAAATATAATATTTTGCAACATCATCAGCGCAAGTATTATTTGGATTATTCCATACTAATTCATTTTCAATTAAATCACAGTTTGTTGTTACTGATAAAACCGGTGGGCAAGGAGGCACATTATCATAAGGAATACCGCATTTAATTTGTGAATAATTTATTATCGGTTCAACAAATCCCGGAGAAGTATATTTACCAACACTTTCAATATAGTAACAGTATTCCTGTCCGTTGATTAGCCCGGAATCACTATAAAAATTTGTGTTGCTCATTCCAATAGAATTAAATTCGCTTTGTCCGGGGTCGCGCCTGTAAACAACAAAATAATTATTTGTCCAGGGGGCATTCATCTCCCAGCTTAACTGCAATTCATTATCGGTTTCATAAATTGAAAGAAAAATTGATGAAGCTATCTGGGTAAAACCAATATCGCCGATTGTCTCACTTACCAGATTAATTCTATAACTGTATGGAATTCCACTTGTATTCAGATTTACCTGATCATCAAAATACAATGTATCGTTCAACCCATGTTTATAGGCAATTAGATTCAGGTTTGAGCCGTAAAATCCATCAGAACGGTAAACCAAATAATTATATGGACCCGGATATTGGATTGTATCAAGATCTATTGGTTTTGACCATGCAATAAAAACATTCCCACCGGCAATATTTATACTATCGTTACTAACATTAGTTATAACCGGAATATCTTTTTTAAGTGCATCACAGGCTTCCAGAGAAGCATAACTTTCTGCTCCGTCAGGGTAAGTTGCAATAACCATATAGCAATAATCAATCCCATGTATTAAGCCACTTCCATTATTATCATCAATAAAAGTTGTGTCATTAATATCATTTAGCTCATGAATTTGAATGTAACCCGTATATTCAGGAACACCTGTTTCACAATAACCGGGAATAAATCCATAATAGCCGTTTCGCCTGTAAATTTTATATCCGACGGCATTTTCACATTCACTTTTATTCCACGATAAATGTATTTTATTTCCCAAAGCCTCTGCTAACAGGTTTTTTGGTGAAGGACCAATAACTGTAATATTAACAGTTTTAAAGCTAACAAGATTTACCGTGTCAGTATCTTCAGCTTTAAAAGTAACTGTATAAGGATATTTTTGAACATGATTACAAACAGTATTCCATGTAAATATTATATCAGCTGTATCAGGTGCAGGATTTTGGTCAGGAGAAATTGATGCCGGACTTTGACTTTGCTCAAAGGGCCCTCCGGACGCAGTGAGTTTTACATAATTTCCGTCAGGATCAATAGCAACAACATCAAATTCCAGTGTACTTCCGGCTTCAACACAGGTGTCTGAAATACATTCAATAATTGGTGGGTCATTACTACAAGTGACGATTTGTATTTGCATATCACGTGTTACATACCCTATCCTCACTCCGTTTCTCCACTCTTCTATTAAAAAAGCTATATTAAACTCACCCTGACTAATTGGACTATCCCAGATAACATCACCTGTTCGGGGGTTTAAAGTAAAAAAATGCGAAGCAGCAGGAAGTGTATAACCTGGTATCACTAATCCTTCAGCACCACGGCATTCAACAAGTTTGTATGAGAGACTATCGCCATCAATATCGTATGCTCCTGGATTATGCACAAACACTTTGTTAACACAACCACAATCAATAGGCTGATTTAACAAGACAACTGAACTATTATATCCGAGAAATGGATTTATCACAAGTTCGGATTCAACATATATCGGAACATTTATTGAATTAGGAATATTTACCACTCCATAATTTCTGTTTGGGTCCTCCATTGAAAGTATAAAAGTTCCGGGAGCTGAATATGTGTGAGTGCCTAAATATTCATTATAAACTATATCACCGTTTATGTCTTTTATAATCCTTGGTATTTCTTTAGTTGAACCGTCACCCCACTTAATTGGTAAATAATCACGTTGATCATTTGCAATATTATCTCTTGTATAAGTAATAATTCTTACTTCATAGGTGAGATTATTTATATGCTTGTAAATAATCTCTGCTGCCCTTTGGTGTGTTGCAAAAGCAAGAGGAATTGTAAAAAATAATATTGCTGATAATAATATTTTTTTCATTCTTTTGAATGTTTCAAAATTTATACCAAAATTATAAAAATTCTTGATTATTATTACAGATTATTTTAAATAATATTATTTTTTAATTATTTCTATTCTGATTTTACTTAATTTTGTTAATCCTAATCTGAATAGATACCAATATTATTTAATTTATTAATTATAAAGAATACATGTACACTCCTGATCCTGAAATAGAAAAAAAAGAAATATTAAAGCGATACAGGAATTTGTTAAGGGCTTTACATGTTCATAAAACTCCAAAAAGCAGGCAATTGATACGCAAAGCATTTAACATGGCTGTTGAAGCTCATAAGGATATGCGCCGGAAAACGGGTGAACCGTATATTTACCATCCTCTTGATGTTGCCCGAATTGCTGCCGGAGAAATCGGATTAGGAATCACCTCCATAATTTGTGCTTTACTTCATGATGTGGTTGAGGATACTGATTATACTTTATCGGATATAAAGAATTCTTTTGGTGAAGAAGTGGCAAAAATTATTGACGGACTTACTAAAATTGAGGAAATATCTGATTATTCAACTCCTTCAATGCAAGCTGAGAATTTTAGAAAAATATTGCATACAATGTCGGAAGATACACGGGTAATCTTGATAAAATTAGCCGACCGCCTCCACAACATGAGAACATCCGACATTATGCCCAAGGAAAAACAACTGAAAATTGCTTCTGAAACCATATATTTATATGCCCCCTTAGCTAACAGACTTGGATTGGATGCCATTAAAAGTGAACTCGAAGACCTTTCATTAAAATATACAGAACCTGATATTTATTCTACAATCTCAAAAAAAATTAAAGAAACTTCAAATCAACGTACAAGGTTTATAAATAAATTTATTTATCCCCTTAAAAAAGATTTCATTAAACAAGGCATTAAATACCGGATTGAACCACATTACAGCTCAATATATTCTATCTGGGAAAAAATGAAGAAAAAAGAAATTCTTTTTGAAGAAATATTTAACATTTTTGCAGTTAGAATAATTATTGACACACCAATTGAATCTGAAAAAATTGATTGCTGGAAAGTTTATTCAATCGTATCCGATCACTATCGCCCTAATCCCCAAAAATTACGTGACTGGATATCCATTCCTCAAGCCAACGGATATGAGGCTCTTCATACTACAGTTATGAGCCAGACAGGTAAATGGGTTGAAGTGCAAATCATGACAACCCGTATGAATGAAATTGCTGAGAGAGGCTATGCAGCCCACTGGAAATTTAAATCATATCAAAACAGGGAAAGTGGTTTGGACGAATGGATGAAAAATATCACAGAACTGCTCAAGAGTGACGAAGAAAATGCTCTTGATTTTCTGAGTGACTTTAAAATGAACCTGTTTTCAGATGAGATTTATATTTTTACTCCCAGAGGTGAATTAAAAAGTTTGCCAAACGGCTCAACAGCCCTTGATTTTGCATATAGTATTCATACACAAATCGGTAACAATAGTATAGCTGCAAAAGTAAACCATAAATTGGTTCCGCTACATCATAGATTAATAAATAATGATCAGGTTGAAATAATCACATCTAAAACCCAGGTACCAAAAGAAAAGTGGTTTAGTTTTGTTGTGACCGCACGTGCCAAATCACGGATAAAAACGGCCATCAAAAAAAATAGAAAAACCTTTAAAAAAGAAGGTGAAAAAAAACTTGAAAAGATTTTTAATCAGCTTAATATTGAGTTCACAAAACATAATATCAGCAAACTGCAGGAAAATATTAATATACTAAGTTCAATTGATCTGTTTTATTTTATTGCAAAAGGCAATATTGGATACAAAGAAGTAAAAAACAGTTTACAAAACCCTGAATTAAGTAGTTGGTTACAATATATAAAACTTCCCTTTACAAAACCTAAAATTCAAAAAACAGAATCCTTGTCAGAAACAATAATGGAAAAAATTAAAAACAAACCGAAATCTATACTCTTGGAAGGGAATATTAGCAAATTGGATTATATTATTTCATCTTGTTGTAATCCTATACCCGGAGATGATATTATCGGACTAATATCATTAAATGAACCTATTCAGATTCACAGGACTAACTGCCCGAAGGCAATACAATTTATGTCGCGCTATGCAAACCAAATTATTAAAACAAAATGGAGGAAAAAAGATAAAATTGCATTTTTAGCCGGAATTAAAATCACCGCAATTGATAGTATTGGCTTTATTAACAGCATAACAAATATTGTTTCATTTCAGTTAAAATTAAATATTCGCTCATTACACTTAGAAAGTTTGGAAGGTTATATTGAAGCAACCCTGATGATATACGTCCATGATACACAAAACCTGAATGAGTTAATTAATAAACTTAAAGAAATTAAGCAAGTAAAAAAGATCATCCGGTTAAGCCGTGTATCTGAATCACCAATATAATATTTGATCGTTATATGTCAAAATGGGAAGTTTTAGTGAGATATTAAATTATTATCAACATATCAACCCCCTGATTATTAATATACTGAACCTTTTTAATAAAAATATTTATTAATTATTTTTATTTATACCAAATAATAATAAAGAAATTTTCTTTATCTTTATGCTGAAATAATAAATAATCAGAAAACTAATATTTTATCAAGATGAAAGGTACAAACAATGAAACCAGAGATGCTGCAAAAAAAATATTTACTGAATATTTAGAAAAAAGAGGTAATAGAAAAACTCCGGAAAGATATACGATTTTAAAAGAGATTTATAACACTGATGGGCATTTTGACATTGAAACATTGTATATCACTATGAAAAATAACAAATACAGGGTTAGCAGGGCTACATTATACAACACAATTGAGTTATTGCTTAATTGCAATTTGGTTATCAAGCATCAATTTGGTAACAATTGTGCCCAATTTGAACGCTCGTTCAGATTTAAACAGCACGATCATTTTATTGACATAGGCAATGGAAAAATCATGGAATTTTGCGACCCGAGAATACAGGAAATTCAGGCTTCGGTTGAGAAATTATTTAATGTTGAGATTAGTAATCATTCTTTGACTTTTTACGGAAAATCAAAAGATGACATTTTAAAAATTAAACAGGATGAAAGTTGATGTTTTATTAGGACTTCAGTGGGGTGATGAAGGCAAAGGGAAAATTGTAGATGTTTTAACACCCGAATATGATATTGTTGCCCGTTTTCAGGGAGGACCCAATGCAGGACATACTATTGAGTTTGATGGTAAAAAGTTTATTTTGCATACTATCCCTTCAGGTATTTTTAATAAAAATACACTAAATATTATCGGGAACGGTGTAATTGTTGACCCTTACATTTTGAATAAGGAAATTGAAAATTTAAAAGATAGTAATATTGATGTCTTTGCCAATTTGTTGATTTCTAAAAAAACTCATTTGATTGTGCCAACACACAGGCTACTTGATGCAACCTATGAAACAGCTAAAGGTAAGTTAAAGATCGGTTCAACCTTAAAAGGAATAGGACCTGCTTATACTGATAAAATTAGCAGAAACGGAATTCGTGTAGGCGATATAAACAATATTAATTTTTCTGATAATTATAATAATCTCAAAAAAAAGCATTTCAGGATAATTAACATGCACAAGTTTAATTACAAGGATTATTTAATTGACGGGTTACTATATGAGGGATATGAAGAAAAATGGCTGCAAGCTCTTGAAACGATTAAACAAATTGAACAAATTGACAGCGAATATTTTATAAACCAATGTATTCAAAGCGGCAAATCAATTTTAGCCGAAGGTGCTCAGGGTACATTGCTTGATATTGATTTTGGCTCTTACCCGTTCGTTACTTCCTCCAATACAATTACAGCTGGAGTTTGTTCAGGCCTGGGCATAGCACCTGATAAAATCGGAAAAGTATTCGGCATTTTCAAAGCATATTGTACACGAGTGGGAAGTGGTCCGTTTCCTACCGAATTAGATGATAATACCGGAGAAATCCTTAGGATCTCAGGTAATGAATTCGGTTCCACAACCGGACGTCCGAGACGTTGCGGCTGGTTGGATATACCGGCCTTGAAATATTCAATAATGCTTAACGGAATTGACAGCTTGATGATGATGAAAGCCGATGTATTAAGTCCGTTTGACGAAATTAAAATCTGTACTAAATATAATTATAAAAACCGGGAAATTGATTATATTCCTTATGAAAATTCACCTGATGACATAACACCTGTTTACACAAGTTTAGAAGGATGGAACACCGAAATTGATAAATTAACTTCAATCAGCAAAGCACCTCCCGAACTTATTGATTACATAAAATTTATTGAAAAACAAGTGGATGTTCCTGTAAAGATTGTTTCCGTTGGACCTGACAGAAAGCAGACTCTGATGAGGTAAAGTTGCAATTAAAAGCTTAAGACTAATAATTGAATATCTTTATCAATTAACAGAAAAATCTAAATAATTATAAAACAATTCCGATTCAAATAAGTTTTGGATTAATATTGGTTTAGG
>JAUWSB010000169.1 GCA_030610255.1 Bacteroidota bacterium | reverse complement strand
CCTAATTATCCTCATTGCATCCTTTAGCTGCTCAGGAGAAATAACAAGAGGTGGAGCAAAACGAATAATATGATCATGTGTGGGTTTTGCCAGCAAACCGTTATCTTTCATTTTTACACAAACATCCCAGGCGGGTTTACCATCCATGGGACTAATTACAATTGCATTTAATAAACCCTTTCCTCTGACAATTTCAATCATATCCGAATCAATTGCTTCCATTTCGTCCCTGAATATTTTTCCTGATTCATAAGCTTTTTGTACAAGGTTTTCATCTTTTACAACTTCCAGAGCAGCAATTGCAACTTTAGCAGCAATTGGATTACCTCCGAAAGTAGAGCCATGTTCACCGGGCTTAATGCACATCATAATATGATCATCTGATAAAGCAGCAGAAACCGGATAAACGCCACCTGACAATGCTTTACCTAAAATCAGAATATCGGGTCTGACATTTTCATAGTCGCATGCCAGTAATTTCCCAGTGCGTGCAATACCTGTCTGAACTTCGTCGGCAATAAATAAAACATTTTTTTCTTTACACAAATCATAAGCGGTTTTCAGATATCCTTCAGCAGGGACGTAAACGCCTGCTTCACCCTGGATTGGTTCAACTAAAAAACCGGCTACATTCGGGTCTTTCAATGCTTTTTCCAATGCAGGAATATCATTATACGGAATAGTTATAAATCCGGGAGTGAAAGGACCAAAGTTTTTTCTTGCAAGCGGGTCTGTTGACATGGAAATAATCGTTATTGTCCTGCCATGAAAATTATTCTCGCAAACAATAATTTTTGCTTCATTCTCAGGGATACCTTTCTTTTCATAAGCCCATTTACGGCATAATTTTAATGCAGTTTCATCTGCTTCGGCTCCGGTATTCATAGGGAGCATCTTATCATATCCGAAATATTCGGTAATGTATTTTTCATAAGGTCCCAGTGAATCATTATAAAAAGCTCTTGAGGTCAGGGTTAATGTTCTTGCCTGATCAACTAAAGCTCCAACAATTCGCGGATGGCAATGCCCCTGATTAATTGCGGAATATGCCGAAAGAAAATCAAAATATTTTTTCCCTTCAACGTCCCAAACATAAACACCATCGCCTTTTGATAAAACTACCGGTAAGGGATGATAATTGTGTGCACCATATCTGTCTTCAAGTTCCATTGCAATTTGAGAAGTCATCTTTTCTGTCATATCTGTTAAATTATTAAATGGTTATTAATTCGGTAAAAAAATTATGTGCAAAGATAGGATTTTTATTAATTTTATCCTCAAAATTTAATAAGATATGACATTAATAAAAGAAGAAAATATCAATAAAGAAACATTGCTTGCAGTAGCAAAGAAAATGTGTATTGCTGCCCGAACAGCACCGAAGGCAAGGGGAGTTGATAATATTATCATTGCAATAGCTGAACAAAAAGAAATTGAAGAAATTTCTGAAAAAATGATTGAAATAGGCGAAAAACACGATGTTCCGTCGTTTATCAGGGATGCCAAAAATATTTTGGATTCGCCTGCAATGGTTCTAATCGGTACAAGAATATCTTCAGTTGGTTTGAAAAAATGCGGTATGTGCGGCTTTAAAAATTGTGATGAAAAAAATAAATTTCCTGAAATTCCCTGCGTTTTTAATACAGGAGATCTGGGTATTGCAATTGGCTCTGCTGTTAGTGTGGCAATGGACAACAGGGTTGATAACCGTATCATGTACACAGCCGGACAAGCTGTTATTGAATTAGGACTTTTAGGAGAGGATGTTAAAATTGTTTATGTGGTTCCTTTGAGTGCCACATCAAAAAATCCGTTTTTTGACAGGAAGTAATCAAAGTAGATGCCTGAAAGGAAGCAAAATCCATTCAAAAAATTTATTAATCATAGGGCGTCTGTGCCATGCTTCATAGCTAAAATTTTCCGAGCCCTTTATAGTTTTTGATATATGCTTTTTTAATTGTGAGATAATTTCGGGGTCAGAACCTAACAAAGTAATTTCATACATGTACCTGAAACTGCGATAGTCAAAATTTGCAGAACCAATTGAGAATATATCATCATCAATCAACAAAGCTTTTGCATGTAAATTATGAGGGGTGTATAGCAGGAAATTAACTTTATTTTTATATAAAATTCCGAGATATTTGTTTCTTAATACATCAACCAGACCAACATCCGAATGTTTGGGAATAATAACTTTTACATCAACTCCCCGTTTTCCGGCATCCATCAATGCTTTTCTTAATAAAAAACCCGGGAGAAAATAAGGGGTTTCAATAATTATCTGCTTTTGTGCTTTTTTAAATAACTGAACATATCTCTTTTTAATTCTTTGTACCGGGATGGATGAAACATCACGCAATATCTCAAAATTTTTATATTTTACAATCCTTGAATTTTTTGCTTTATCAAAAACATATTTATTAAATACCCTGAAATCCTGTTTAAAAAGTTTTTTAAAACTAACTGCAATGTCACTTTTTAATCTTAAAACAAGTTCTCGCCAGTTTAAATTATATTCAGTAATATTAGAAGACCCAATATATGTGATAGAATCATCAATCACCAATATTTTCCTGTGATTACGCCTGTGACTGCGGGTAAAAAAATCAAAATTGTACTTGATTTTTTCAAAAAATCTTACTTCACCTCCAAATTTTATCAGGTCAACAAAAAACGATTCGGAAACCAAACCACCCCAAGAATCAATTAAAATTTTTACTTCTATACCTTGCCTGGCTTTTTCGGTTAAGGCATCCTTAAATTTTATCCCGATAGAGTCGTTGCCTATACGATATGTTTCAAGATAGATATATTTTTGTGCGTTTTCAATGTCGTCAAGCATTGAATTGTAATACCTTATAGGGTCATCAAACAGATGATATGGTTCTTTAATTTCTCTCAATTTATTTACAAATTCTTAAATAATTTCATCAATTCTTCTTTTTTACGAAATGCAACCGGCACTTTTGAATTATCTTTCATTATAACAAAATTATTGTTAGTTTTTTCAAGTTTCTCAACACATTGAAGGTTAATTAAATGTGAATGATGCACCCTGAAAAAATCATATTCCCTCAAAAGCGCCTCATATTCTTTTAATGTTTTTGAAACCACAATTTTTTCTTTATCAAGTAAATAAAAATGTGTGTAATTTCTGTCAGACTCACATCTTACAATTTCATTAATATTTACCAGGTGAATATTATTAGTTGTTTTTAAAATTATTTTTTTTGTTTTTTTTGAGATTGAATCAATATTTGAGAAAAAAGTATCCAACTTTAAACTTATGTTATCCTGTTGAATTAATTCCTCAGCCTTGTTAATTGATTCTATTAATTCATTAATATCAATTGGTTTTAATAAATAATCCAAAGCGCTGAACTTAAATGCTTTTATGGCATATTCTTCGTAAGCGGTGATAAAAATGATTTTAAAATCAATGTTTTCAAGTTGACGAAGTAAATCAAATCCTGTTCCGTCAGTCAGCTTAATATCTAAAAAAACAAGTTCGGGTTTTAATTCACGGATAACTTTTAATCCCGATTCAACACTATCTGCCTGACCGATTAAGGAAACATTTTTACAGTAACTTTCAAGCAATTCAGCAATGATTTCACGTGCATTAATTTCGTCATCAATAATTATAGTTTTTATCATTTTTGTATTTATTATATGATGTTTTCAATCAACAAATATAGAAATAAGTTAAGTATAATTAACTAAAAAAAATAATTTTAGTCCTTATTTGAACGGAATATTAAGTGTTACTCTAGTTCCTATTATATTTCCTTTGCTATTTTTTAAGTCAATTATATTTAAATTTATTTTTTGTGATAAGGATTTATTCAAATTTGTTATTCGTTTTTTTGTTATGGATGTTCCGAATGACTTATGAATTTCATCCTTATTTTTAATTAATTTACCGGCTTTAGCCCTGCCAATGCCATCATCCTTAACTTCAAAAAAAATTGTGTTATCTTTTAAGATAAACCGGACATCAATATTGCCTTTTGTTTTTTTATGTTGAATACCATGCTCAATTGCATTTTCAATAAAGGGTTGGACAAGCATAGGCGGAATGGAAATCATTTCAAAATTTATTTCAGGGTCAACATAAACCGAATAATCAAATTTATTATCAAATCGTAATTTTTGCAATTCCAAATAATGATTAATTGCTTGAATTTCTTTTTCGATCGGGACATAATCTTCTGTTGAACTATTAAGAATATACCGTATTAGTTTTGCAAAGCTTGAAAGATAATTACTTGCTTCAACAGGTTTTTTCTTATAAATAAAACTTTGAATAGCGATAAGGGAATTAAACACGAAATGAGGGTTCATTTGAGATTTTAGCAGCATTTGTTTTAATTTCTCAATTTCTTTTTCGGCATTTTTTCTAACTGTGATGTCCCTGACTGCTGTAACCCTGACATTACGTCCTTTATAATTAAACATTTTACCTTCAAACTCAGCTAAAAATTTTGTGCCGTCTTTTCTTAAAGCTACGGCTTCGTATGGTTCTTCGTATCCTGATAGTATGTTTTGTTTTACAATTTCTTTAGATTCAGGTGCAATAACATAAGTACCAAAAATTCCAATTAATTCATCATAAGTGTATCCGAACACTTCAATTGCTGCCTGATTTGTTTCAATACAAACACCTTTTTCAGAAATAAAAATTGCTTCTAATGTTGCATCAGACAATGCCCTAAATTTTTCTTCGCTTTCATGTAACGCTTCCTCAGCTTGTTTCTGTTTACTAATGTCAATAGATATACCTAACATACCAATAAATTTACCGTTATCACTAAATCGTGGGGTTACTATTAGCTGAGCAGGGAAAATTCTTCCTTTTTTAGTAATATAATTAAGTTCAGTAATCAGAGGCTTACGAGTGAATTCCATATTTTTTATTGCCTCTTCCATTGCTCCTGATTTTAAAGTTTTTTTAGTATGAAATAGTCGAATGTTTTTTTTGACGATTACTTCTTCAGGTTCATAACCCAAAATCATTCTGGCTCCTTCATTCCAACTGAGAATAGTACCTATTGGATCCGTTGCAATAATCATTACTTCTGTAGCACTACTCATAATGCTTTGAAGCAGATCAGTTGTTTCTATTAGTGCCTCAACCGTTTTTTT
>JAUWSB010000042.1 GCA_030610255.1 Bacteroidota bacterium | reverse complement strand
GTTCATTACTTCCCAGTGTTAATGTGGAAAACAAAGATGCAAATGAACGTTTTGTTACCGAAGAACAATGGGAAACAATCTTTAATGAACTAAGAAATAAATTCAATAAAGATGATAATTATTGGTTTATTGATTTTAACAGCCCCGACGAAAATGATCCTGTTAAAGCAAGTCTTGCTGAAAATTTTGCTGACATTTATCAGGATTTAAAAGACTTTGTTATGCTTTACCAAAAAAGCACTCGTGCAGCAAAACAAAATGCAGTTTATGAATGTAAATTACTTTTTAAGACTCATTGGGGGTACTGTATTACAAATGCTCAAAAAGCCATACATCATCTTTTATATAAAAACAAGTCCACTTACAATTATCCTGAATTGATATAAAAAATCCTAATTTAAATTACCTTTTAAAGTGTTTTTCAAATAACTTTATTAAGTTTGTAAACTTTATTTAATCTAAATAAAAATAAACCCTAAATAAATAATATTAAATAATGACATTATTTGATCTTCAACAAGGAGAAAAAGGAATAATCACAAAAGTGAGAGGACGTGGCGCCTTCCGTAATAGAATTATGGAGATGGGTTTTGTTGCGGGCAAAGAAATTATTGTCGGAAAAAAAGCCCCGCTTAAAAACCCGATTGAATACACTGTTATGGGTTATAATGTTTCGCTTAGAAATAGCGAAGCAAAGCTGATTGAAGTAGTTAAACCGGAAGAAGGTATTTTTATTGAAAAAGAAAACGGTTACAATGGTGTTATTATTGACGATACTTTAAAGAAAAAAACTGGCATTAAAAGTAAAGTAATTAATATTGCATTGGTTGGAAATCCTAATTCGGGAAAAACAACTTTATTTAATTATGCTTCACATTCCAGAGAAAGAGTAGGTAATTACGGTGGAGTAACTGTTGATGCAAAGCAAGCTAAATTCAAGCATAAAGGATATACTTTTAATATTATTGATTTACCCGGAACATATTCCATTACAAGTTACACTCCCGAAGAATTATTTGTCAGATATTATCTTTTTAAAGAAATCCCCGATGTAGTTGTAAATGTCATTGATTCATCAAATCTTGAAAGAAATCTATACCTGACAACTCAATTGATTGATCTTGATATAAAATTGGTTATAGCTTTAAACATGTTTGATGAATTACAGGCTAAAGGTGATGAATTCGACTATGAATCGCTTGGTAAAATGATTGGTATTCCTATGGTTCCTACTGTCAGTTCAAAAGGAAAAGGGATTAAGGAGCTATTTGATAAAATCATTGATGTGTTTGAAGACCGTGACCCAACCGTTAGACATATTCATATTAACTATGGTCGTGATATTGAAAATTCAATAAAAAAAATACAAGATAAAATCAGGATTGAAGAGAATAAAAAACTTACCATAATTGTTGCTCCGCGCTTTCTTGCTATTAAATTATTAGAAAAAGACCGTGAGGAAGAAAAACGAATTCGCTCTTGTATTAATTTTGAAGAAATTTCAGAAACAGTAAAGGATGAAATAAATAAAATTGAATCTCAATATAGTGACACAACTGAAACAATTATTACCGATCATAAATACGGATTTATTGAAGGTGCTTTAAAAGAAACATATAAAGTTAGCAAGCTAAGCAAAAAAACAAGCAGCAGCAGGATTGACAGAATACTTACACACAAAATTTTCAGCTACCCGATTTTTATTTTATTTATGATGTTGATGTTTCAGTCAACCTTTTTGCTGGGAGCTTATCCAAAGGCATGGATTGAAAATCTCATGACTTTCTTAGGTGGTTTATTTTACAATATATTACCGGATTGTTTATTCAGGGATTTGTTGGTTGATGGTATAATAGGTGGGGTAGGAGGTGTTATTGTATTTTTACCGAATATCCTGATTTTATTTTTCTTTATTTCAATTATGGAAGACACTGGTTATATGGCAAGGGTGGCTTTTATTGTTGATAAGGTTATGCACAAAATCGGCTTGCATGGAAGATCATTTATTCCAATGCTTATGGGTTTTGGCTGTAATGTTCCGGCAATATTGGCAACCAGAACAATCGGCGGGAAAAATAACCGTCTTGTAACAATGCTTATTAATCCTTTTATGTCGTGTAGCGCAAGACTTACAGTTTATATATTGATTATCGGTACCTTTTTTCCTGATAATCCCGGATTAATGTTATTCCTGATCTATGGTATTGGAATTTTGCTTTCAATAATTGTTGCGATAATATTTAAAAAAACATTGTTCAAGTCTAAAGATATTCCTTTTGTAATGGAGCTTCCGCCATACAGAATGCCAACTGTTAAATCCATATTGCGACATACATGGTTTAACGGTTCAATATATCTTAAGAAAATGGGTGGAGTTATTCTTATAGCTTCAATTGTTATCTGGGCTTTAGGATATTTTCCCAAAAATCACGAAATTAACTCACATTATGAAAAGATGATAGTTCAAAAAAAATCTGAATTTGAGAAAAAAATAATTGCAATAGATAAAACCGATTCAATAGCTTATCAAAATATTATTACTGATAAAGAAAAAATTATTAATGATCTGAAAAACGAAAAAGAAAGTAAGCTGTTGGAAAATTCAATGATTGGAAAAATCGGTCATTTTATTGAACCTGCTATCAGACCTTTGGGATTTGACTGGAAGATAGGAGTAAGTTTAGTAGCGGGTGTCGTAGCAAAAGAAATTGTAGTGAGTACCTTAGGAGTTCTTTATCAGACAAATGAAACCGAATATAACACAAAAAAGTTATCTGAAAAACTCAAACTACAAACTTATGAATATGGAAAAAGAAAAGGTGAAAAGGTTTATACTCCCATCGTAGCTTTTGGCTTTATATTATTTATATTAATATACTTTCCCTGCATAGCTGTAATAGCAGCTATAAAAAAAGAATCGGGCGGATGGAAATGGGCTATTTTTATGGCTTTATATTCTACTTCGCTGGCTTGGGTTATAACTTTCCTGTTTTATCAAATTAGCAGCCTCATTTGATAACATTTCCATATTTGAGAATTTATTTTCCAATAGAGATAAAATATCATAATGTTAAAATTATTAAACAACTTAAAGTAAAAGAATTAGTTGTTGATCTTGAAGAAATCAAGCAAGATTATTTATAAATTCTGTCTAATCTGTTTAATCCATCAATTGCTTTCTGATAATTAGTTTCTAACTCAAGGGTTTTATGATAGTCTTTTCGGGCTTCTGCTAAATTGCCTGATAATTCGTAGCAATAAGCTCTGTTGTAATATGCACTGACATAATAAGGGTCGATATTTATTGCTTTACTAAAATATTCGGCTGCGGTTTTAAAATCATTTATATAAACCAAATTCAAGTAACCCATGTTATAATATGCATCTTTGAATGTTGAGTCAATTTGAATGATGTTCTGATAATATTCAGAAGCTTTCATGTAATCATTTTTTTCCTGATAATACATACCAAGATTGTAAAGTGCTTCAATGCTGCGGGGTTTAATTTTTAAAGCATTGTTAAAATAATCAACAGCTAATTTATTATGTTTAACCGAGTAAATCACACCTAACTGGATAATGGCATCATAATAATCCTGATTTTGATCAACTGCGATTTGAAAATTTTTAATTGCATTAGACGTATCTCCAGCTTCAAGTAAGGCAAAGCCTCTTATATAATATGCTATGGGAATGATTTTATCAATTTTGATAGCCTTATCAATATATTCATATGTTTTTTTATAATCTTTAAGTATAAGGCTAAGTTCGGCAAGTTTTAATATGGCATTTGTATTTTCTGAGTTTAGGTTTTCGGCTTTTAATAATGATTCCCTGCATTTTTGTATCTCACCCATTAATAAATAAATATCAGAAAGCGTTACATATAAATCGGAAGACTTGGAATCTATCTGAATAGCTTTATTAATGTCCCTCAATGCTTTATTAATATTATTATTTTGAACATAATAAATTGCCCTCAAGTTGTAAAGTTCAGCATTTGTTGAATCATTTAATATTTTTTTGTTTAGTAATTCTAATTCGGATAGTTGATTTGTGTTATCGGATTTTTCCTGATTATTATCTCTTTCGTTTCCACAGGAAATAAAAAATAAAAATGATATAAAAAAGAATAAAATATGTATTTTACTCATTTAATGCTTTTTTAATTTTAGCTTCCAGTTCTTCGGCTAATTCCGGATTATCAGTCAATAATTTTTTAACAGCTTCTCTGCCTTGCCCAAGCTTTGTATCACCATAACTAAACCATGAACCGCTTTTCTTAATAATATTTTTTTCAACACCAAGGTCAATGATTTCACCAATCTTAGAAATCCCTTCGCCGAACATAATATCAAATTCAGCTTTTCTGAAAGGAGGTGCAACTTTGTTTTTAACTACCTTAACTCTCACCCTGTTACCGCTAGCTTGCTCTCCATCTTTTATTTGTGAAATTTTTCTAATATCCAGTCTTACTGAAGAATAAAATTTCAGAGCATTTCCACCGGTGGTTGTTTCAGGGTTTCCAAACATAATTCCGATTTTTTCTCTAAGCTGGTTAACGAATATACAACAACATCCTGTTTTACTGATAGTTGCAGTTAGTTTTCGTAATGCCTGTGACATTAGTCTGGCTTGTAATCCCATTTTTGAATCACCCATTTCACCTTCAATTTCGCTTCTTGGCGTAAGAGCTGCAACAGAATCAATAACAATAATATCAATGGCTCCCGAACGAATAAGATTATCAGTAATTTCCAAAGCCTGTTCGCCATTATCGGGTTGAGAGACCAACAAATTTTCAACATCCACACCTAAATTCTTGGCATATAACATATCAAAAGCATGTTCGGCATCAATAAATGCAGCTATACCACCTTGTTTTTGAGCTTCGGCAATAGCTTGGATAGCCAGTGTAGTTTTACCTGATGCCTCCGGACCGAATATTTCAGTTACCCTGCCTTTTGGCAAACCGCCAATACCTAAAGCAAAGTCAAGTGCTATTGAACCTGTTGGAATTGATTCAATATTTTCTATAGCAGCGTCACCTAATTTCATTATTGCTCCCTTGCCGTATGATTTCTCAATATTGCCAAGCGTTAATTCAAGTGCTTTTAGTTTTTCTTTTTTTATTTTTTCAACATTACTTTCTTTAGTTGTTTCTTTATCCATGTTATTTATTTTTTATTTAATATGATTTCTAAATATTATTATCAAACCCGCTCATACAGACAAGTTTTGTAAATAATTTAAATTCTCATGCAAATATACTTGATTTACGAAATGAATTTTATACTTATTAATACAATTTATTAACAAATGTCACTAAGTGTTTGATAATATTTACAAAAACTTTTTATTCCACATTCATTGCACTTTGGATTACGTGCCTTGCAAATATATCTTCCATGTAAAATAAGCCAGCTATGGGCTGCTCCAATTTTATCCTTTGGGATATTTTTCATTAATTGGTTTTCGGTTTGCAGGGGATTTTTTGCATTAGTAGTTAAGCCAATCCTTGCAGCAACCCTGAAAACATGAGTGTCAACAGCCATTGTAGGTTTATTAAAAACAACCGATGCTATAACGTTTGCTGTTTTTCTTCCTACACCGGGCAACTTTTGAAGTTCATTAATATCAGAAGGGACTATATCATTAAAATCATTAACCAAAGTTTTTGCCATACCTATCAGGTGTTTTGTTTTATTATTAGGATATGAACAACTTTTAATTATTTCAAATACTTCATCATTTGTTGCTTTTGCAAGATTTTTTGCATCTGGAAAGTTTTTAAAAAAAACAGCTGTGATTTTATTCACTCTTTTATCTGTACATTGAGCAGAAAGAATAACAGCAACAAGCAATTGGTATGGAGTTTTATAAACCAGTTCCGTATCTATGGAAGGCTGATGTTTTGTAATGTAATCAATAAAATATTTATATCGCTGTTGTTTTGTAATCATTATTTTGGTAAATTAAGTTTATTAATGAATTGTAATTAACGGATTGTGTTTATACTATATTCTTTAAATTCTTTTAACATTTTATTAAACTATATAATTTGTGAAAATTCCGTGAAACAAATATTTAATAATAATCAAAACAAATGTATAAAAAAATAAAATTAAAGTAACTAATCAGTTTATTAATAAATTCCTATTCTCTCCCGATAGCCTGTCGGGATTGAGAATAGATTATAAAAAGGGTATAAGGGAAATAAAAGTATAAAGATATAAAGGTATAAAGGTATAAAGGTATAAAGGTATAAAGGTAATACCCATATTCCCAATTTCCCCTATTTCCTTATTTCCCTTATTTCCCTTATTTCCCCTATTTCCCTTATTTCCTTTATTTCCCCTATTTCCCTTATTTCCTTTATTTCCCCTATTCCCCTTACAACCGCAGGGCGTCCGTCCATATGGATTCCTTTCAGTCATATGAATTCCTCAATTCAATAATAATTTGTTAAAAATTTTCATTGTTAATTTAATACTGATTAGCTCCAAGTTAAAAAAGTAATAGCCTAAAATAAAAAATCCCGATAAATTGGCAAATATTTAGAATTTATCGGAATTTAAAAATTAACTAAAGAATAATTTAATTTAAAATTAAATTGATATTACCTGTGATTTTTGATTTGAACACAGATAATGACATTGAATAATTTAAAATGTTTTTTATAACTCTTTCGCTCGGTGAAGCATTTAAATAATCAATTTTTTGCATTGGTTTATTAATTGAAAATTTGGTTTCGAGAAAAGCGTAAAGAATTAAATCACTGAGAGTAAGGTTTTTTTTCATAAGCTATGGTTAAGATAATACATATATTTAACACATAGCTAACGTTTGAAGCAAACAATTTATTTCATTAAGTATGTAAAATATTAATTGATGTGAAAAGATTTTAAACAGTTAGGATGACATCTTTTTGTTCAATAAGTTTGCGAAGATTTATCAATGCATAACGCATTCGTCCAAGAGCAGTGTTAATGCTAACGTCTGTTTGTTCGGCAATATCCTTAAAACTCATTTCAGAATAATGTCGCATAAATAATACTTCTTTTTGTTCATGGGGTAGTAAATTAATTAATTTCCTGACGTCCTGATGGATCTGGTCGGTAATAATTCTATCTTCAATTGAATCATCAGTAAATTTGATTGTATCAAATATATCAAAATCTTCGGAATTATTATCAATAACCGGTATTCTTTTTGATTTTCTGAAATAATCAATAATTAAATTATGAGCAATGCGCATCACCCATTGAATAAATTTTCCTTCTTCTTTATATGAACCGGCTCTGATTGTATTGATAACTTTAATAAAAGTATCCTGGAAAATATCATCAGCTAATTGTTTATCCTTAACTACCATAAGGATATAAGCAAATACTTTATTTTTGTGACGGTGGATTAATTTTTCAAGACTAGCCTGATTACCATTTAAATATTTACCAATCAATTCCTTGTCACTAATAGACAGGACTTTCATTTGGCCTCCCTTTGTTTGTTAATATTTAATTAAAAGGGTAAATATTTATTCTATAATCAGTCCTCCTAAGATTATGTTATAATACGAGGGGAGCAATATTATAACGGTTATTATTGTCTTTTAGTGTAATTTTTATAAATTACAGTGCAAATATAAGCAAATAATTATAAAAACCAAATATTATTAGAATTCTTTGCAAAATTACAAAATTTTTCTTACATTTCATCTTTTACTATTTCGGCAAAATAATATTTTGATGTGCTGATAAAACATATTTGCTTTCTAATTGGAATAAATCAAATTTATGATATTTTATTATTCGAGATTCGGTGCCTGTCCTGTAACGAAGTATACCGGGGTTCAATATTCATTATTTTTGGTCCTGCCTTTTTAGGCGGAACAAATTGTCAAATGGTCAAGGTCGAGTAGGTAAGGGGAGTTTCACCCCACCCCGAAAGTTTTCGGGGCTCACAGAACCGTACTTGATAGTCTCCCATCATAAGGCTCTTCCTGATTTTCCGTGAGACCTCTGTTTATCTGTAATAACTCATTTCTTTTCATGTTGATTCAAGTTGTTTACAGCCCACCATCCCGGTGAAATAATTCCTTCGTAATTTTACGGGATAAATCTTGATTACAGCAAGCTCACATATATTGACCGGATTTATTTATCCCGGTCGTTTTGTGTGCATCTGGGTGCATTCAGTCTTGGAGGCACCGGACAGAAAACCTGTAAGTCTTGGTAGTGTTCCGGAACACGGTCTCTTTGTCGGATTGGAGCTCCCGGTCCTGCGCACTTGAAGTTAAGTACTTCGACGAGGACCTAAAGCCGGAGAGGCTATAGAGGGCGTAGAAGTAGCTATTGTCGTTGAGGTAGCCCATGGGCAGCGCCGTGAAGCCGCTGCTGTTGGTAGCGCCGGTATTCGGAGAAGTCTAATGCGCAGTTCCTGCTTCCTTCATCTTTTCTCATGCATCATATCCCCTTCATCCTGTTCCATCCCATTCCGGGTCACCTATGCCTTATTGGCTATTTACCGTTCCTTCTCAAATCTTCCATTCCGCATCAGTCGGGAAATGCCATCCAACAGGGCAAATACCTTGCACGCCGGGTGTGGTTGAGTAATTTATCATCTCGTCCCATTGATATAAACCGCCATATACATCATAATTCGATTCTAAATCGTCATAACAATACTTCTCAATGACACTATTATCTGTTTGATCTTGTGATCCATCGATTCTTGTTCCAATATTCTAATTCTATGCCATCCAGCATTGAGTCCCGATAAGTACAGTATTATAACTTTTACTATCTCGAGAATCGTAGACAGGGGTACCGCAGGTAGGAGTGATGGTCACGGTGCCAAGGGCAATTTCTTTCCATTCATTATCACTTTGTATAAATGCATAAAATTTTCCGTCAGTTATACAAAAAACCACTAATCCGTTTGCCGGACTTATTATTGCTTCTATCTGGGTTTGGGTCATTCTTGGAATCAGAAAACCTTTAGCCGTTGATTTCAAATCCAGCATAGCAGATGGATCTGGTGAAGTGCCATCGGTGTTAACGTCCACCTATGCATGGGCAGTAATTACCGAAAAAATGATTAAGATCATTAGTGTACAAAACTTCTTTATAATACAGGAAATTTAATGTTTGATTCATTTTTCATAATGTTTGGGAATGGTTGGGGCCGATAACATAAATCGACCGCTTTATCAAGTTCTTGGTGAGCCTTGACCAGTTCCGGATATCTCTGCAGGGTCATATAAATTCACCTGTTTCTGTCAGTTCGTTCAGAAATAACGCAAATCAGTGTTTGATGATTTTTGCTATTTCCATCCTTTCTCTGGAAATCACCCTGATAACATATATTCCAGCTGGCTTAGCAGAAAGGGAAAATTCACAGTGTTTTTCTGTGATCAGCGTCTCTTTCAGCACCATTTCGCCCAGTATATTGAAAATTGCAACCTCAATAGGTGAGATTTCGGTTATCCCGTGAAGCTCCAGTCGAAAGGAGCCTGTCGTAGGATTCGGAAACACCTTAAAGAACTGATCTTTATTAGTATTTGGAAACTGGTTTTCAATCCAATCATCTGACAGAACCGTATTTGCAACCAGCGGATTGGAAATGGAACTGCAATACTGTCCGGTAGTGGTAATGTATGCATGCATCGTCCCTCCGGCATGTATATGTGTGCCCGAAAGAAACCGAATATTCTGTCCGGCAATCAGTGTAGCATTGCCGCCATTCTGAACTGAGAAATATGTTCCGCCTCCGGCTAGGGTAATGGTTTGGGTGGCATCATAGCAATTGTCCTGACCATTTCCTACATTGATATTTTGGAGGTTATTATTTGTGGGGACAGAAGAAGAGATAGTAAAGTTGCTATTACTTAAATCATAAATGCTAGTGTTGATGGTACTGGTAATTTTAACTTTATAATCGCTTCCGGGTACCTGATCTGATGGAACGGTCCAGGTATGGCTTCCGTCACTGGGAGTAGAACCTATGATGAGAGTATGGTAAGCCCCGTTTTTAAACAGAGTTAATTTTACATTCTCACTGATGTTATCAGTCCATGTGATCGTTTGTGAACTCCCCTGGACCCAGTTTTCGCCGCCATCTGGAGATGTTATTGTTATATACTCGGGCATAGAGTAAACAATAACGCTCAGATCATCAGAAATAGCACCGTTACCACAATTGTTTTGTCCGTGTACATTGATCGTAAAAATTCCGGTAAATGATGCACTCAGATTTACATTTACAGTACTACCTGAACCAACAATCGTTCCTGCGCTTGCCGGTGAAATTGTCCATATATAGGATGTTGCATTTATAATAGCAGGAATGGAATAGGAAATCCCAGTCTGTCCCTGATTGACTGATGTGGGACCAGTAACTGTACCTGCCGGATATGGACGGGATGAAGGTGTATTCAGATCTTCAGTATGCGTCCAGGTATGGGAACCGCCGCTAACTACCCAACTGTAACTGGCAATCGAAAGGCCTTCCCCATACCAGGGGTCCATATAGTAAAGATCGGTGCCATCAATACCATGTCCAACAAGGAAATGGCCACCCCCCGTGGTCCAGCCCCAACGTATAACAAAAAGCCTGTTATTTGATAGTCTTGTCTGTATATCCGTGATTGAGAAAATACCGTAAAAACCATTGTTTGAGATGGCTGCAAAGTGTAATAAAATGTCCTGTATACTGCCACTTACCCCGTAAAGATAGTTCCAGTAATTACAACCTAATAAGGGATTTACACAACAATCCACCGATCCGAAATTATGCCAGGTAGCTACCGTCCGTGTGTATTCTGCAATGTTGCACTGCGCAGTGGTGGTACAGTAGTATTGCAAAATGCAAGAACTTACGCCTGCCCAACACCACTGATTCTGCTCCTGCGTCATCTCCACCACATTCAGAACCTGGGCCTTTATGTGAATGGAGAAAACCAGAAACATGAAAATGAAAATATATCTATATCTCTTCTTCATTAAGGTTTGTTTTCGAAATGTTTAATGCTGTGGTGGATATCTTTAATCTTTGGGAAAAGTACCGAGAGTTTCAGAACGGTATCTTTGTTTGATTCCGGGATACCGATGTTCTTCACAGCTGATTGCAAGGGATAGATATCCAGTTTACTGGATGATGTTCCCGGATCATCTGTGAAGAGAAAATCCGAATTGGCCTGATAGATACGCAGGATATAAATTTGATCTGCTGTAGAAAAAGGTGGCTTTTGAGAGAATAACTGAAGCTCCTTTGCCAGTATCTTTGCTCCAAGAGCAACAATCTCCCATTTGTCTTGCGCCTTTACAACCGTTAACAGTGCTTTGTATTCCTCACCTACCATCACAGGTATCCGCAATTCGCCTGTAGGTTCCAGGTAGTTATCATCAGGTTGTAATTGCCCTGTAAAGAAATGTGGAGCCAGTGTGAAAACCAGGAAAGGTTCTCCGGGATTTGCTTGCATAAACTCATCCCGATCGTTAAAACCATACTGCTGCTCACTGCCTGGCGGAATTTTGTATAGCCAGGCTTGCATTTGTTCGGAAACGTCATTCACAATTTGCTTACTAGGGGCATCCTGTGAATAGCCAGTCTGAATGCAGGTTAAAAATATAATGAGAATATAAATATTCTTCATTTTCCTAGGAGTTTAAAAAGTAATATTATAGGTACAAATATAAGCAAATAATTATAAAAACCAAATATTATTGATAATTTAGCATTTATTAACATTTTATCAGAATAATGACCGAAAAAGTAATTGACAGATATAACGAAAAGAAATACATAATAATTAAAGGAGCTAAAGTTCATAATTTAAAAAATTTAAGTGTAGCTATTCCCAGAAACAAACTTATTGTAATCACAGGAGTGTCCGGCTCTGGTAAGTCATCGCTTGCTTTTGATACTTTATATGCCGAAGGGCAGCGAAGATATGTTGAAAGTTTAAGCTCTTATGCACGACAGTTTTTAGGTAGAATGAGCAAACCTGAAGTAGAATCCATAAAAGGTATATCGCCGGCTATTGCAATTGAACAAAAAGTAATTTCACGAAACCCAAGGTCAACAGTAGGTACATCAACCGAAATTTATGAATATTTAAAACTGCTTTTTGCAAGAATAGGAAAAACATATTCACCGGTTTCGGGAAAACAGGTGAAACGCCATACAGTCAGTAATGTAACGGATTTTATTTTGTCATTAAAAGAAAATTCAAAGCTAATAATCCTTTCTCCATTAGAATTAAAACAGCACAGTACATTAAAAGAACAATTGAATATACTGATACAACAAGGATTCAGCAGGGTATTTATTAACAATAATATTATTAGAATTGACGAAGTTTTAAAAGATATTAATAAACTAAATATTCAAAACGGGATTTTTATTGTAATTGACCGACTGATAGTTAAATCTGATGATTTTGACCTGAGTTCAAGAATTGCCGATTCGGTTCAGACAGCCTTTTATGAAGGTGACGGTTCATGTGTAATTAAATATTTTGATAAAGAAAATTATAAACAAAAAATATTTTCCAGTAAATATGAACTGGATGGGATTACTTTTGAGGAACCAACAATAAATTTGTTCAGTTTTAACAATCCTTATGGAGCATGTAAAGCATGCGAGGGATTTGGAAATATTATCGGCATTGATGAAGACCTTGTGATTCCGAATAAAAATCTGTCAATTTTTGAAGAAGCAGTTGCTTGTTGGAAGGGCGAAAAAATGAGCGAATGGAAAGATAAACTTGTAATGAATGCATACAAATTTGATTTTCCTGTTCATAAACCGTATTACGAACTCACCGAAGAACAAAAACAACTTTTATGGACAGGTAATGAATATTTTAATGGGCTGAATGTTTTTTTTAAACATATTGAAGAACAAACCTATAAAATTCAATACAGGGTAATGTTGTCGCGTTACAGGGGGCGAACTGTTTGCCCTGAATGTAAAGGAACACGTTTGAGAAAGGATGCTGCTTATGTAAAGGTTTCCGGTAAATCAATAAGCGATATTGTTTTAATGCCGGTAAAAGAATCTTTAAGTTTTTTCAAAAATATTGAACTGTCCGAACACGACAGGGAAACCTCAGCTCGTCTGCTTGTTGAGATAATTAACCGCCTGAAATTTCTTGATGATGTCGGATTGGGATATTTGAACCTGAACCGTTTATCCTCGTCACTTTCAGGAGGAGAATCACAAAGAATAAATCTTGCTACTTCGCTTGGCAGTAGTTTGGTTGGCTCAATGTATATTTTGGATGAACCAAGTATAGGACTGCATCCAAGAGATACTCACAGGCTTATTGAAGTTTTATTAAAACTCAGGGATATTGGAAATACCGTGATTGTTGTTGAACATGATGAAAAGATAATTAAAGCTGCCGATGAAATTATTGATATCGGGCCAATGGCAGGAATTAACGGCGGTAAACTTGTTTTTCAGGGTAATTTTGAAAAAATAATTAAAGATAAAAAAAGTCTCACAGCCCGGTATTTAAGTAATGACCTTCAAATTTCTTTACCTGAGAAAAGAAGAAAATGGAGGGATTATATTGAAATTAAATGTGCATCCGAAAATAATCTGAAACAGATAAATGTAAAATTTCCATTAAACATATTAACGGTTATTACCGGTGTGAGCGGCTCAGGGAAAACTTCACTGGTAAAGCAAATATTGTTTTCTGCTTTGAAAAAGATTTATGGAGGTTATAAAGAAAGAACCGGCAAGTATCAAAAATTAAACGGTGATATTTACAGGATTTCAGAAGTTGAAATGATTGACCAGAACCCAATAGGAAGGTCATCACGTTCTAATCCGGCAACTTATGTAAAAGCTTATGATGATATACGAGCTTTATTTGCCGGTCTACAGCTTTCAAAGGTCAGGGGATACAAACCTGGTTATTTTTCATTTAATATTGACGGTGGTCGTTGTGAAGTTTGTCAAGGCGAAGGAGTAGTTAAAATTGAAATGCAGTTTATGGCTGACATTTATCTTAGCTGCGATAATTGTAAGGGAAAAAGATTTAAAGAAGAAGTTCTTGATGTGAAATACAAAGAAAAAAATATCAGTGATATTCTTGATCTTACCATTAACCAGGCTGTTGATTTTTTTAGCTCAGAAGAAAAACATTCATCTTTAGAAAAAAGAATTGTTACCAAGCTTAAGCCGTTACAGGATGTTGGCTTAGGTTACCTGAAATTAGGACAGCCTTCCAGTACATTGAGTGGCGGTGAAGCACAAAGAATAAAATTGGCTTATTTTTTATCAAAAGGATATAATGAAAAACCTTCATTATTTATTTTTGATGAGCCAACTACAGGACTTCATTTTTTTGATATTAATAAGTTGCTTAATTCTTTTAATGCATTGATTGACAAAGGGCATTCAATAATTGTAATAGAACATAATATGGAAATTATTAAATGTGCAGACTGGGTTATTGACCTGGGTCCGGAAGGCGGGGACGAGGGAGGATACGTTGTTTTTGAAGGAACACCCGAAGAGCTTGTAAATTGCAAAAAATCATACACCGGGTATTATTTGAAAAGTAAACTGCAACAGCGATAAATAGTGTTTGTCAATAATGTTGAAGCGTTTATTAAAAATTGATTTACGAACAAGGATTGCAGATTTTAGATTTATGATTTTCAAAAACTTCTAAAATCATAAATCGTTAATCCTTGTTCTTAAATCAAAAAAAGCTGACTTGATAGACAGGCTAAATAATGGCTTTATAATTAAATTAGGTTTAATTAATACAATTTTCAATCTATGTATCAAAATATTTTAAAATTTCGTGATCATAAGGAATGGTATGATTTTATAAAATATATTCAAGAAATTGATAATAAAGATAATAGATATATCTATAGAGGTCAATCAAAT
>JAUWSB010000067.1 GCA_030610255.1 Bacteroidota bacterium | reverse complement strand
ATGAAGAAATATTTTGGAAAGAATGGATGTATCCCTTTCATCAAACAAAAGGGCTCCATTATGCGAACAAGGATTTTGCTGTAACGTTCACACGTCTTCAAAACGGTGAACATACATTACGATTTTGTCCAAGCGGTGATATGAGCGATATAGAATGTAAAATTGTTTCTGCTAAAACAAAAGAAACTTTCATGCACATGGTTTATGATTCTATCTATCCCATGAAAAAACTACCGGAGTTCAAACTGAGTAGCTTTAAAGAAAATTTAGAATTGATCATTTTGCAAGATGGTAAGAAAGTCATCAGGTTGCCTGCAAAATATTCGCTAATAATTTACTGAAAAACCGTTGTTGAATAAGTATTGGAATAAGCTGCAAAAAACCCGACAGCACCATTCGAAATATTTGTGCTGATATTTGCCGGAGGTCCGCTGAACAAAGGATTCCTGTATTCAAAAGTTTCATCCATCAGTTCAATAATAAAGTTATAATACTCTTTTGTAATACCTGCCATCACCAGTGTAATTGTATCGCCAGGATTAACAACCTCGTCAGGATTTTCCTCCATCAGATAATATACAGCCGCTCCATTGGTATAATTACCATTAAAGAAACGATCGTCTGATATTCCTATTTCATCTATCGTATCGGTAATCAGAACGCCGTTTTTAATAATATTAAATGTATAAAAATCAATGCTTGCAGGTTCCCATGCGTAAATTTTTACCTCCCATGCTTCCCATTTCTCAACGTATTCTACCCTGATGGAATCAATTGGTGTAACAGGTTTGAGTTTGCATGAAGCCGAAAATATTTTAAAATCATTAATCTTATCCTGCAATTCTATCTCCAACGAATACGTTCTGCCTGGTACTCCATAATAATCGGATGGAGTTTCATAATAACCGGGCAGAGTATCGTTTTCAATAAGGGTGAATGTTTCAATTCCATCGTTAACCGTAACTATAGCATTACTAATAAGTGGAGAAGGAATGTTGCTATAATAATCCGTTGATTTAGACAATCTGACCCAATGAGTAGTTGTATCGGTTGTTATATAACCCTCAACAACAAGCCGTGTATAAGTAGTTCCCAAATCAATGTCAATTTTTTCGGTACAGCTTGCCATAAGCATTGTACTAAGTAATAGAATTAATAAGTTTTTTATCATTGTGATGTAGTTATTTATTAATAGTCATTAACGGTATAAAGTTTATAGAGGAATTCCCCTATTTCCCTTATTTCCCTTATTTCCCTTATACCCATTTCCCCAATATTTCTATTTCATTAGAACTTAAAATTAAACGTAACAGAAGGCACTATGCCGAACAGATATATCATCTCTGCATAAGTTATATCCGGATTGTCAGGTTCCTGCTTGAAATTGATCACCCAGGGATTTTTCCGTCCATAAGCATTATAAACCGAAAAATTCCATTCGTGATACCATTTTTTTTCGGGCTTCTCTTTACTTCGCAGAGTAATCGACAGGTCGAGCCTGTGATAGTCGGGCATTCTGTAACTGTTCCTTTCGCTAAAAATGGGTATTATTATATTCCCGTATTCAAACCTGCCGGTTGGGAAAGTAACGGCAGAGCCAGTGGAATAAACCCAGGTTGCCCCGATTGTCACCCTTTTGCTTACATCATAATTAAACACAATAGAAACATCATTCGGTTTATCATAAGTTGCCGGATACTTATTTCCATCATTTATTCCGCTTATCTTTCTTTCGGTTTTTGATAAAGTATAGCTAACCCATCCCGAGACCTTTTTCATTTGATAGTTAACCATAAATTCCAGACCGTAAGCCCATGCTGTCCCGAACCTTAACTCTCCTTCAAACTGCTGGTTCAGCAATAATTCTGCATGGTCTTTAAAATCAATGGCATTATTGATGTATTTATAATAAGCTTCCACTGATGCTTCAATTTTATTTTTCTTAAAATTCCTGAAATAACCAAGAGCAATCTGATCGGCAATCTGCGGCTTAACATTAGGTGAGGATGGAAACCAAATATCGAGCGGTGTGCCTGCAGTGGAATTCCGGGCTAAATGAATATACTGCCTTGTCCGGGCATAACTTGCTTTTACAGATGAAACTTCGTTTAAGACATAGGTAACTCCCACTCTCGGTTCCAGCCCGTAATACGGACTGAAAAATACACCTTTACCATAAACAGTAGAATCAATCACATCATAATTCCCGTCAAAGTTGTATATGGTAGCCTCGCCAACATTCTCAAAATAAGAAAACCTTAAACCATATTTCAATATCAACCTCGATCCGATTTTCTGTTCATTACTCACATAGATTCCCGTTTCAAGTGCATTGTTATTCTGAACTTTATATTCGGTGAGAAATGCTTCAGGGCCCAAACCTTTTGCAGTGCCGGGTATAAAATTGTGATAAATTACACTCGTCCCAAACCTTATTGTGTTGTTTGTATTCAAATAATAATTAAAATCAGCCTTGCCGCCATAATCCATCAAATTGGCTATCCAACTGAATGAATTGGCTTGTCCTTCGGGCACACCCAACTCATAGTCGAATTTGCTGTAAACAAACGTAAAGTTTGAAAACAATTTTTTTGAGAAAAGATGATTCCACCGGGCAGTAAAGGTTTGGTTTCCCCATCCTATTTTAAAATCAGGATTTTTAAAAATATCTTTACCATAATATGCTGAAACAAAAACCCTGTTGTTTTCATTTATCACATAATTAACTTTAGCATTTAAATCATAAAAATAAATTCTGTTATCCCTCACATCAGGATTGCCGAATAATTTGAGGAAGATATCAGCATAAGTCCTTCTTCCTGAAATTATAAAAGAAGCTTTGTCTTTAACTATCGGTCCTTCAAGAGTCAGCCTGCTTGCAATGGTGCCAATTCCGCCTGTTCCTGATATTTTTTTTGAGTTTCCATCCTTCATCCTTACATCAAGTAATGATGACAAGCGACCACCGGAAGATGCGGGAATATCGCCTTTATAAAGTTTTACATCCTTTATTGCATCATTATTAAATACCGAAAAGAAACCCATCAGATGAGAGGCGTTATAAACGGTTGCTTCATCCAATTGGATAAGATTTTGGTCCATGCTTCCGCCTCTGACACTAAATCCCGAGCCGCCTTCTGCAATGGTCTGAACCCCCGGTAATAGCAGAATTGCTTTGATGATATCCACCTCACCCATCAATGCCGGTATTTGCCGGATGGTTTTTACATCCATTTTAATAGTACTCATCTCGGCTTTTGTGATATTTTCATTCAAGGCAGTTCCTGTAACAACTACTTCTTCAAGCTCCTGCTTTTTAACTGCAAGGTTAACATTATAAGTAATATCGCTGTTAAGGTTAAAAATTTTTTCATGCGATTCATAGCCTATATATGAAAATATCAGGGTGTAAGTTCCCGGCTTAAGACTTATTGAATAAAAACCGTAAACATTGGAGCTGGTGCCGGTTTTTAGTTCTTTAACAAATATCGTAGCCCCGATCAGATTCTCACCGGTTTCCTTATCATCTACATATCCGCTGATAGTATATTTGGTTTTTGTTTCATCACCATCAGCTTTAACAAGCTTTTGAGGTAACAGAATAAAAGATGTAACCAAAACAATCACAAGTATTCTTTTAGCTTGTTGCTTAAAATAGTTTCTAACTTTTATCATTTTCTTTTTTAATTCAATTAAAAAGAATAGGCAGATAAAATACAGTTTGGTTATAATTAACGAAGTAAGAAAATTAAAAGTATTTTAACCTGAATAATTCCATACTTTCAATATTTTTTACGTAATTTTGGATTTCTATTAAAATATCTAAATATCAATACAATAGGTGATGCTAATCAGTTACTTGATTACTTATACATCAAACGGGGTAAATCCATCCATACGGATTTGCTTCGCTTCATACGGACAAGTTTTTACATTTTGATTTGTTTTTTTGGTAGTCATTGTCCCGTTAGGGACTATATATTTATAGAAAATGAAATACACCCATAACAAAGTCCCGTAGGGACGTTATATAAAAAGAACATAGCTAAAACATATACACAAATGTATATTCAATTTGTATTTGCAGATGAGCGGTATATTTTAAAAGACATTCAATAATATATCGTCCCTAACGGGACTTGTTCTCTATTGTGATTATTCTTTCTATAAATATTAAGTCCCTATGGGACTAAAAAATGTAATAATTTACCCCGTTTTTAGTATAATATCAATAAAAAGTGATCAAGTTAGCGATAGGGTTGGTGATAAGGTGGTGACAGAGCTTACGATATAGTTAATGTTGTGGTGCATTTAAAAAAGACAAAAATGAGTAAAAGAAATTATTGGTGTTACAGAATTGACACAAACAGAATTAAATTCTTTATGGGCGAACTCAACAATGGTCGATTAAGACAAGGTTGGGGCTGGGACGAAAGACAAGATTTAAGAGTATTTAAAATGGACGAAGGGGCGGGTAGAAACCGACCTATGTTTAAAAAAGTTAAGAAAGGAGACATCTTACTCATTCCTCGACTTCCAAATTGGGGACAAATTGCAATAGTTGAAGCCACAGAAGATTGGTCAAAAGGTTATGATTTTAAAATTGATGAAAATTTAGGCGATTACGGACATATATTCCCAGCAAAATATATCAAACGATTTACAAGAAATAATGAAAATGTTACGGGTAACTTACGTTCAACTTTAAAAAATCCATCAAGATTTTGGAGTATTAATCACTATTCAGATGATGTAGACTTTTTGTTGAACATAACACAAGACGGATTAGTAAAACGTCAAGATCATCACAGCAGGTTGGCCAGTATTGTAGGAGATGTATTTAATGAAGTGTTCAATGAACAAAATTTTACAAATAAACTTTACGACAAATTTATTGAGCAATTTACACGAGAAGAATGGGAATTTGCTTTAGTGAATGGCTTGCAAGAAGTTTTTCCGTTTTACCAAGTTGAGAGAGTTGGTGGTAAAGAAGAAAAAAATCATGGAACAGATATATTGATAAAACTGCCAAGTTTACTTTCGGACTATGAATATGCAATTGCAATACAAGTGAAAGACTATCATGGAACTGTTGGACAAAGTGTAATTGACCAAATTAACAAGGCAGACAGCTATTGGGAAAGCGAAAATTTGAAACTAATAGAAAAGTGGGTAATAATAACGAAAGCATCAAAAGATGTGAATATTGACCTTTTAAAAAACGACAGTAATGTAAAAATAATTTTTGCAGGAGAATTGAAAGAATTATTAAATAGAATTGCAAAAAATATGATTGGAATGAAATAAAAACGCACCACAACACCTAAGCATATAAAAATCCCGTAGTGCACTAGACGCAATATAGTTAACGAATAAAAGTAGATGTTGAGGTGAATTACAAATCTATACATAGATATTATTGAAAAACATATAATGGAGCTAAGCTTAAAAAACAAAATTCCTGATAAACAATAAGATACTGACAGAACACTTAAAAAAGGAATAAAGCTTCTAAAGAAAAAAGGGAAGAATATCCTAAAGATTTTAGTGAATTTGACATATAAAAGAAAAAACTATGTCTGAAATAATAAATGACCGGAAAGTATTCTCATTGCTTGAAGTAACCAAAAGCATTGAAAAAACCATTTCAAAGCGATACAACAGTTCATTTTGGGTAAAAGCAGAAATGACTAAACTGAATTATTATAAACATTCCGGTCATTGCTATCCCGATCTGGTTGAAAAACGCAATGGAAAGCTTGTCGCACAGATCAGGGCTAATCTATGGTCAAATGATTATCAACGTATAAACAAAAGATTCCAGGATATTCTGAAAGAACCATTAAAAGATGGAATTAATATTTTGTTTAATGCCATAATCAACTTTAATTCTGTTTATGGACTTAGTCTTCATATATCTGACATAGACCCAAGTTACACTTTAGGTGAACTTGAACGTGAAAAACAGGAAACCATCAACAGCTTAAAAAAAGAAGGCATTTTTGAAAATAATAAAAAACTGAAATTACCTCTTCTGCCAAAACGAATCGCTCTAATTTCAGTGGAAACAAGTAAAGGTTACTCGGATTTTCTCAATATAATTGATAAAAACGATTGGGGTTACAGATTTTTCCACATGCTATTCCCATCATTGCTTCAGGGTGATAAAGCTGCTGATTCCATTATTAACCGGTTAAAGAAAATAAAGAAAGTTATTCACTATTTTGATGTGGTGGCAATTATTCGTGGAGGAGGGGGTGATATTGGATTAGCATGTTATAATACTTATGAATTATCAAGAGAAGTTGCCCTTTTCCCGATCCCGGTACTTACAGGTATCGGACATTCGACAAACGAAACAGTTGTGGAAATGACTGCCCACAACAATATTACGCCCACAAAACTTGCTGAATTTCTAATCCAGCAGTTTCATAATTTTGCTGTCCCGTTAAAGGAATATGAAAAAAGCATTATTGAAAATTCAGGTATACTGATAGATAAAAATAATAAAAAGCTGTATGAAAATATCAAGTTTTTCCGACTGGTTTCCATACGACTGTTTGATGTTTTTAAGCAATCCCTAAAAAATACAACATATAATTTCAGACAAGTTACATTTTCTTTTATCAGTAAATACCGTGAAAAAATCATTGGTATTAAATCAGACTTACATAACCACTCACAGCACATTTTAACTCAACAACAAAGTGAAATTAACAACAACCGGAATCTTTTTTTAACGCATCTCAGGCAATTTATAGCTCAAAAAGAAAATGACCTGAACGGAATTAACGAAAAAGTAAGGTTGCTTAATCCTGATAATGTGTTGAAAAGAGGATACAGTATCACCTATTACCAAGGTAAATCGTTGAAAAATATAAATTTATTGAGAAAAGCTGATAAAATAATTACTAAATTGTTTACCGGAAAAATTGAAAGTATTATTGAATCAATTGAAAAATAACATGGAAGAAAAAATTACATACGAAGAAGCTTTCAAGGAATTGAAAGAGATCGTCAATGAAATCGAAGAAGGAGATATCTCTGTGGATGAGCTTTCCACAAAAGTCAAGCGGGCTTCAAAGCTCATTAAAATTTGTAAAGGTAAACTTACATCAACTGAAGAAGATGTAAATAAAATCCTTAAGGAACTTCAGGAAAATGATGAAATTCCTGATGTGACAGATTAAAATAATTATGACTCATTAATAAAAATTTGAATAATTGAAAAAAAAAGTTTTTGAAATTTTTAAACCAGATAAATCCGCTATAAAGGAATTGCCTTTATATTCCGATTTGATTTCAGCCGGTTTTCCTTCACCTGCCGAAGATTACATTGATAAAAAACTGGATTTGAATGAATACCTGATTAAAAACCGGCCGGCAACATTTTTGGTAAAAGTTAACGGGAATTCAATGATAAACAGTGGAATTTACGATGGTGATATTTTGGTTGTAGACCGTTCGGCAGAACCGGCAAATAATAAAATTGTAATTGGAGTTATTGACGGCGAATTCACTGTAAAAAGAATTATAAAAAAAACAAAGAAACTTTTTTTGCAACCTGAAAACGAAAATTTCAAACCTATTGAAATTACCGAAGATATGGATTTTAAAATCTGGGGGATTGTTACATTTGCAATTCATAAACTATAGACAAACAGAATAATTGTTTTATATATTTATAAACCGTTAAATGAAAAATGCCCAAAAATATATTTATTTTAGACACTGGAATGGTGGAATAATGGAATAGTGGAAGTATATATTTCTCCATTATTCCATCTTTCCATTAAAAAATTATTGAGTTTAATTTAAAACTTTTATCTTTTTACCCATACGGGCTAACTTCGTGTCGCTTTTATCTTTTATCTTTTATCTTACAATTCATGGGCTATACGTACGAATATCCAAGACCTGCTTTAACTGTTGACTGTGTTGTTTTTCTGAAAGACAATACAGATTTGAAAGTATTGTTGATTGAACGAAAATATCCTCCGTTTGAAGGGAAATGGGCATTTCCGGGTGGATTTGTTGACATGGATGAAACACCGGAAAATGCAGCTTCACGTGAATTAAAAGAAGAAACCGGCTTATCAGAAATAAAATTAAAACAACTTCATACATTCGGGGCAGTTGACCGCGACCCAAGAGGCAGAGTAGTATCAGTGGTTTTTTATGGTTTTACCGATATAAAAAATTCGCGATTGCAAGCCGGTGACGATGCACAAAATGCTCAATGGTTTCCGGTTAATAAAATTCCTCCACTGGCATTTGACCATGAGGAAATTTTTAAAATGGCGATGGGGAAAATTTAAGGGTATAAAGGTATAGGGGTATAAGGGTATCCATATTTCATCTTTTACTATCTCGCTTATCTTCATTTCTCCAAAAATATTTTTTGGATGGTCAAGTCAGTTCTTGAGGCAACGAACGGAGTAACCGTTTCCCGTGTTGTAGTAGAAACGGTAAACATCGGCGGAATTGTGGCGGAGGCGCCGGCTCATTGCGTAAGAATCCGAGTGCTCGCTCGACGACCAGAAGAAGCCGTATAGGCCGAGGGTGTAGAACGAACCACTGGCGTAACTGCGGTAGCCCCCGGGGAGGGCTGTAAAACCGCTTTCATTAGTAGCACCTGTATTTGGTGAACTCCAATGTGTTGTGCCGGTTTCTTTCATTTTTCCACCTGCTATAAGAACTCCTCCAAGAAAATTAGTTAGTGTTATCCATTCATCGTCCGTAGGAATATGCCATCCACTAGGACAAATACCTTGTGTACCTTGTTGGGTTGTATATTGCATCATCTCGTCCCACTGGTATAGCCCGCCGTATGTATCACAGTTGGAAGTATTGTTATCATAGCAATACTTTTCAATGGTGCTGTTGTCGGTTTGGTTGCTGCTGCCGTTTATCATAGTCCCAATATTCAGGTTTTCTGCCATCCAGCATTGAGTCCCGATAAGCACAGTATTATAACTTTTACCATCCCTGGAATCGTAGACAGGGGTACCGCAAGGAGGACTGATGGTCCCGGTACCAAAGGCAATTTCTTTCCATTCATTATCATTTTGTCTAAATGCATAAAATTTTCCATCATTTGTACAAAAAACCACTAATCCGTTTGCCGGACTTGTTATTGCTTCTATTTGGGTTTGTGTCAATCGTGTAATTAATACACCTTTAGCCGTTGATTTCACATCAAGCATAGCTGAATTGTCAGGCGCACTGCCATCTGTATTAATGGCTACCTGTGCTTTTATGCTTATGTTTAAAAAAATAAAGACCGGTAATAGTAGAATTACAATTGTTTTCATGATTACTGAATTTTTTTTACTATTGCAAATATACAATTTTAAAAAAATCAAGAAATCTGTCTGTTTTTTATTGTTAGTTTTGTAAAGGGTTCTAGCCCGATGAATTCCTAACGTAGCTCAAAACTACAAACAAATTAGCTTAAGTGATAGTTAATAAAAAGTCGGCAGTAAGTAGTCGGAAGTCGGCGATTAATTGACTGAGGACTGGGGACTGAGGACTGATGACAAAGCAATAGTATAAACTTTAAACATTGTAATGATGAATTATTCGGGTTAAAATTTAATAGTCTCTTAATTGTTTTTTACTTTTAGCATAAATATTATAATCAACCCCCTTAATGAATAAAATTTTTGCTCTTGTTGACTGTAATAATTTTTTTGCTTCCTGCGAAAGGGTTTTCAATCCTAAACTTGAAGGGAAACCGGTTATTGTTCTTTCCAATAACGACGGTTGTATTATTGCACGTTCAAATGAAGCTAAAGCGCTGGGACTAAAAATGGGAGCACCTTATTTTGAACATCAGGAAACTATCAAAAAAAATAATATACATGTATTTTCCACAAATTTTACTTTATATGGCGATATTTCCCAAAGAGTGATGATGATACTTAGCAACTTTACTCCCGAATTAGAAATTTACTCTATTGATGAAGCTTTTCTTGACCTCACGGAAATGCCGGGAATAAATCTTTCTGACTATTCACAAAAAATAAAAAAAACAATCAGGCAATGGACAGGCATGCCGGTTTCAATAGGAGTGGCACCAACAAAAACATTAGCCAAAATTGCAAACCATCTTGCAAAAAAAAATCCGGATTATTCAGGAGTTCTTGATTTTATTAATCTTCCTGAAAAAGATAAAGCTCTTGAAAAAGTTAAAGTCGAAAATATTTGGGGTATTGGCAGGAAACACAGTAAATTTTTAATAAAAAACAATATAAATAACGCCCTGCAATTAAAAAACACTGACGACCAATGGGTGAAAAAACACATGGGAGTGGTAAGCCAGCGAATCGTTTTGGAATTAAGAGGAGAGGTTTGTTACCCGCTTGATCTAAATCCTGCCGATAAAAAAGAAATATGTACCTCGCGTTCTTACGGTCATCCGCTTGAAAATTACGAAGAAATCGAACAGGCAACAACTACTTATGTTACAAGAACTGCGGAAAAACTGCGGAAACAACATTCTTTTGCACAAACATTAATAGTTTTTTTAATGACCAACAGATTTTCAAAAGATCCTCAATATGCAAATTATAAAATTATTCAGCTTCCGGTTGCTACTAACGACACTATTGAATTAATTCATTATACTGTAAAAGCATTAAAAAGTATTTTCCGCAAAGGATATAAATATAAAAAATCAGGGGTGATTGTTACAAACCTCATTCCTGATAACCAAAGGCAATTCGTTTTATGGGACGAAAAAGACAGGGAAAAAAGCAAAGAATTAATGAATACGATTGATAAAATAAATAAAAAATTAGGCAGGGATAAAATTGGTTACGCTATTCAGGGAACATTAAGGCCATGGAAAATGCGGCAGGAAAAACTTTCGCCCTGCTACACAACAAAATGGGAGGATATTTTAACTATAAATCTTTAGCAATCAAATAACCCTGAATGAGTGTTTAATGTTAATAAATTTCGTGTAAATAAATATTAAAAATCACAAATGACAAGCACTAAATAAATACATAAAATATAAATTTTTAATACAAGTAACCATGTGCGGACGATTTTCATTTTCACCTTTAACAAGAATTATTGAAGAACGATTTGATGTTGAAGTTGATGAGTCAAATTACAAGCCAAGTTATAATTGTGCACCGTCACAAAATCTTGCTGTAATTTCAAATGTTGTACCCGGTAAATTAAGTTTTTTCCGCTGGGGATTAATTCCTTTCTGGGCAAAAGACCCTTCAATAGGGAATAGACTTATAAATGCAAGAGCCGAAACTGTTATTCAAAAACCATCATTTAAAAATTCATTTAAACGAAAACGCTGTCTGGTTTTGAGCGACGGATTCTATGAATGGAAAAAGGAGGAAGAAAAAGAGAAAATCCCATACAGGGTCTTCCTGAAAAACGAAACTCTTTTTTCAATGGCAGGAATTTGGGATACCTGGAAAGACGCAGAAGGAAAACCAATACATTCCTTTGCAATAATCACAACTTCACCAAATGAATTGATGAAAAACATTCATCAGCGGATGCCGGTGATTTTAAATAAAAATGATGAAAAAAACTGGCTTGAAAATAATAATACCGATGAACTAAGCAAATTACTCAAACCATATCCTTCTAATGAAATGACTGCATATCAAATCTCAACATTAGTAAATTCACCTATAAACGATTCTGCTGAAATAATAAAACCGGTTAATGCTATGTGATTTACGAATTACGAATTACGAATTTTAATTTGGGAAAATTTTTACTAACAATTTAACCATTTAGCCATCTAACTCCCGACCACTTCGTTTATCGGGATTTCTCCCGAAATTTCAGCGATTTTCTATTGTTTATTGAATTTTGTCTATTGATTATTAATAAGATGTTATACAATGAGATATACATGTAATTTATAAAATTAATTATGGCGGAGATTTTACCCTTTGTGTTTCTTTGAGT
>JAUWSB010000214.1 GCA_030610255.1 Bacteroidota bacterium | reverse complement strand
TCCGGAATATACACCCTCATCTGAAGAAACGAACAGGGTATCACCTACGATATGTATGCCCACGGCTACAGTTAGTTCTGTGTTAAAATAGTCCTGGTGTCCTAAACTATCTATCTGGATAATATTTCCATCTCCGCAATTTGAAACAAGATATCGTTTATAAACCGAATCATAAACCACGCTTTCGGGAATATTAAGGAGGTTTGGATCCTCAAGCCTGTTTTCAAACCATGAAATTTTATTGGAATTCCAGCCTATTGCAACAAGGTCGGTGTCGTTATCATTATCCATCATGGCAGGAACAACACAAAATGATTGTGTAAATGTACTACTGAAATTATGTTTAATACACTGTTGGTTCCCCGGATTATCCCACCAGGCAAGCTGACTTGCACCTTGTGGTGCACCAAACAGGTCGCGGTCACCATCATTGTCTAAGTCGGTAGCATCAAGCCATAAAGCTCCTGCAAAGTATCCTAACGAATGTTTAATAAATTCCTGATATCCATTATTTTCGTACCATGCTATAGAACTGCTCATGCATGCAGCTCCCAGAATATCCATATCCCCATCCAGATCAACATCTCTGGCAATTACAGTATGAGCATAATCAAATAAACTATCAACCATGTGTTCGGTAAAAAACTGACTTCCATCGTTTTCCCACCAAAGGATTTCACCATTCAATTCCCCGCAGGCGATTACATCAAGGTCATCATCACCATCCATATCTTCACCATAAATAAAAGGGGATTGCTGAAACCGGTCAGAAATTAAATGTTTTGTCCATCCTATTGGTGATTGACCATTGTTTTCCCACCAGGCAATTTCACCATTATGAAAGTTATTATCAAATCCGGAACAAAGAACATCCAAATTTCCATCATCATTTACATCTTTAATATCAATTGTATGTGCACCCACAAAATTGGTATCCACAGTGTATTCTATAAATGTTTCGTCGCCATTATTTTCCAAATATAAGATCCTGTTTTCGCCATAAATAGCAATTACCAGGTCAATGTGCTGATCGTTGTTAATATCTTCTGCTCTTACCGATCTGGTTTTACCGATATTATCCATAATGGTAATTTTTGTGAATTCATTGTACCCATTGTTTTTCCACCAAGCAACTTCTGCACTTGTATGCGAATTTACACTAATGATATCCATATCATCATCCTGATCTAAATCTACAGCAATAACATCCGCTCCTTTTGTAAAACTACTTGTAACAACATGTTGGGTAAATTCAAGTTGCTGTGCTGAAATTGAGAATGGAATAAGGAAAATAACTAATGTCTTTAGAAAGGTTTTCATAATATAAATTTTTAATTAATTTGGAATAAAATTATCCTCAAAAATTCTATTTAAAAACTATTTTAGACATATAGCAATTTATTGCTTCCACAGAAAGCTTTATAGCATAGGAAAACATTTCATAGGTCATATATTGCAGATTGTCAGTTAAATCTTGAAGTTGGTCTACTATATTATTTCTTATTAAAATAAAAATTATAATTTTGGGTAAAAAAACAGGGAAAGAATAATGTCTATAAACATTAAAAATATTGACTTTAACAGGCACAGGATAATATGGCATATACTGTTTTGGCTATTGTATTTGATCTTATACGCTTTTTCTTCTAATATTTATTATGAAGATTCCAATATATACAAAATATTAGCCCAGTTCAGCATAACTGTTCCTATTGATATTCTTGCAGCATATTTTACAGCATATTATTTATTACCTAAGTTTTTATTAAAAGGAAGATATTTTCATTTTATAGTTTTATTTTTTCTTTCTGCCGTAATTTTTATTTTTTCACAAAGAGCATTAATATATTTTATCACTTATCCTGTATTTTATCCTGAATCATATCAAAGTATAAAATTTTTCAAAATCAATTATATCTTTTCCTTTTTCAATATTTATGCAATTGTAGGGATCTTTGCGTCCATTAAATTATTAAAGTATTGGTTTGAAAACCAGCAAACCACACGTTTACTTGAGAAGGAAAAATTAGAAGCCGAACTTAAATTTTTAAAATCACAGATTCATCCGCATTTTTTATTCAACACATTAAATAATCTTTATGCATTAACTCTTGATAAATCCGATCTGGCACCGGAAGTAGTTATAAAATTATCCGATCTGCTCGACTATATGCTTTATGAGTGTAATACGCCCAAGGTATCTTTGGATAAGGAAATAAAATTAATCAATGATTACCTCTCACTTGAAAAAATCAGATACGGTAAAGAATTACAAATCAATTTTGATATTTCAGGAAAAACTGCTGGTATACAAATTGCTCCTATGTTGTTGCTGCCATTTATTGAAAACAGTTTTAAGCACGGTTTAAGCAAAAAGATAAATAACCCATGGATTTATATAACATTAAGGATTAACAATGATTCACTAAACTTCAACGTTAAAAACAATAAAACAATAAATAAAATTAAGGGAAAAGAGGAATATACGGAAGGGATCGGACTAAAGAACGTAAGACGCAGACTTGACTTGCTTTACAACGGAACATATACACTGAACTTATTTGATGAAGGTGATAGTTTTGAAATTGATCTGAATATAAAACTAATCAATATTAAAAGCATTAAAAATGAAAATTAAATGCATTATAGTTGACGACGAACCTCTTGCTATAAGAGTTATTGAATCACATATTGAAAAACTAAATAACATTGAACTTGTTGCAAAATGCAGCAACGCAATAGAAGCCCTTGATATACTGAAAAGCAATAAAATTGATCTGATTTTTCTTGATATTCAAATGCCGGAACTAACCGGACTTGAATTTCTGAACACTCTGCAAAATCCGCCTTCAGTCATTTTTACCACAGCATACAGAAATTATGCAATTGACGCTTTTGAGCTTGACGTTCTTGATTACCTGCTGAAGCCAATTACTTTTGAGCGATTCTGTAAAGCAATAAACAAATTCTACAAACATTTATCTTACAAAAAACCTGAAACTTTAGGCAATACAAGTCTGAAGCAAGTAGAATCCGAGCCGTTTATTTATATAAAACGAAATAAAACTATGATTAAAATATTGCTGAAAGATATTTTATTCATTGAAAGCATAAAGGACTATATAAGAATACATACAAATAAAGATTCATACATGACCAAGCAGCAAATAAGCGTGACAGAAAAAAACTTACCTGACGAACATTTTATCAGAGTTCATAAATCGTTTATTGTTTCTATAGAAAAGATCACAACTTTATCACCAAATTATATTAGTATTAATGATAAAAATATCCCAATCGGCAGAAGTTACAAAGCTTATGTTTTAAGTAAGTTGAATTATGGTAAGAATTTTTAGATACTTAATAAAAAACTTTTACTCCCGAATACTCAGCGATTTTCTATTGTTTATTGAATTTTGTCTATTGATTATTAATAAGATGTTATACAATGAGATATACATGTAATTTATAAAATTAATTATGGCGGAGATTTTACCCTTTGTGTTTCTTTGAGT
>JAUWSB010000113.1 GCA_030610255.1 Bacteroidota bacterium | reverse complement strand
TCCGACAAAATCTGCCATTTCCTGAACCGATGAAGGAGCAAGTGTTATTATATGATAATCACCATGTCCGCCACCTTTTGTTGCCTGAAAATAATCGGATTGTGACGGCTGAATAGTACCTAAACCGGGACCTCCTCTAACAACATTTACAACCAAACAAGGAAGTTCTGCTCCTGCCATATATGATATACCTTCCTGCATCAGACTTATTCCCGGGCTTGAAGAAGAAGTCATAACTCTTTTACCACATGCTGCTCCACCATAAACCATATTAATTGAGGCAAGTTCGCTTTCTGCCTGAAGAACAATCATCCCTGTTCTTTCTTCCGGTTTTTCTACCATTAAATATTCCATTATTTCAGATTGAGGTGTAATAGGATAACCAAAATAGCCGTCGCATCCTGCACGGATGGCAGCTTCTGAAATCGCCTCGTTACCTTTCATTAATTTTAATTCTTTCATTATTCAGGTTATTTTTATTGTTAAAAAATCAAATTTTTACTCTGTAAACAGTTATAACACCGTCAGGACATACAATTGCACAATTAGTGCATCCAGTACATTTATCATTTATTGTATGCATATAATGATAACCTTTACTGTTTACTTCGTTTGACATTCCAATTGCATTTACAGGACATGCTGCAATACATACTTCACATCCCTTGCATCTTTCAATATCAACTACAATTTCACCTTTAACTTTTGCCATATTAAAACATATTATATAAAATTTTTAAAGTCAATTTAAAACCTACGAATTTAAATAAAATAATTTAGATAATCCGTTTAAAATTTCTAATTGACCTAATTTCTAATTAATCTAATTAAATAAAAAGTTATATTTTTTCAAATCGTCCCTGGAAAAATCTGAGATTCTCAGGTTCATAAACAAAGCGTAACCCTTTAATTGTATCCCGTTTTTTATACAGGGCAATTATACTTTCTGCCACTTTGTCCATGTGAGAATTTGTGTATGCCCTTCGTGGGATTGTCAAACGGACAAGTTCCAGATGCGGTCTGTAATTTTCGCCGTTTTTCTTTCTTCCGCTTGATACATTTCCACGTTCCATAGCTCTTACACCTGATTCAACGAATAGAGCTGCAGCCAGTGCCTGTGCCGGATATTCATCCTGATCTAAGTGTGGGAGAAATCTTTTTGCATCCAAAAATATAGCATGAGTTCCCGGTGGTTCTACTATCGGGATACCTGCATTAAGAAGTTTTTTACCGAGATATTGTGTTTGTTCAACACGGGCTTTGATATATTCGTACTGGATCATTTCTTTCACACCCTGTGCATGAACAGCCATATCAGCAGCCGACATACCTCCGTTAGTAACCGAACCTTCGTATTTTCTCAGCATTTCCAAAGCTCTTTTATAAAAATCTTCATCATCTCTGATTGCAAGAAAACCACCGATATTAACCAAGTAATCTTTTTTACTTGATACTGTACAGCCGTCTCCATAACTGAATAATTCACGTAAAATTTCCTTGATTGTAGTATCTTTATATTTTGGGTCTTTTTTCTTAATCATATAAGCATTTTCAACTGCACGGGTAGCATCAAACATCTGAGGAATTTTATGTTTTTTGCAAAATTCATAAACCTCTTTTGCATTATCCATTGAAACGGGCTGACCACCTGCAAGATTAACACTCAATTCAAAACTGATATAAGGAATGCAGCCTTCTCCATGTTTATCTATGATAGCTTGAATTTTTTTAATATCAATATTTCCTTTCCAGATGAATGTTGATTGAGGATCGTGAGCTTCATCAACAATAACATCAGTAAAGGTTCCTCCTGCAAGCTCCTGATGTAATTTTGTAGTTGTAAAATACATATTACCAGGCACGTATCCATCTTCTATTAAACATTGTGACATAATATGTTCACCTGCTCTACCCTGATGGGCAGGAACAATATATTTATATCCGGTAATATCTTTAAGTGTTTCAATAAAGCTGAAATAATCTTTACTTGATGCCTGTGTTTCAACTCCTTCATTATATTTTGACCATTGCTCAACACTTTGTGCTGTTGTTCCTGAATCCGTTAAAAAGTCAATAGTTATATCTTTAGAGGGAAGGAGGAATGTGTTGTAACCTACTTCTTTTATGATTTTTTTACGGTCTTCAATAGTGTCCATTCCAACATATTCTATTGTTGTGATGATATATGGTACACAATCAAAATTATATTCAGTTATATCCGGAATTTCCCATTTAAACTTTGCTTCATCATTCCATTCAGGATTATTTATAAGCCTTAAGCCGCTGACCTCATCTCTTTCATTGTAAAGTTCGTTTAAGGCTTCGGCAATCTGAGTTAACTGATTATTGTTAAATGAAAGTCGTGGAATTTGAAGAGGAATAATATTGCAGTCGGTAAATCTTCCGTCTAAGAAAATCCTTACACCTGATTTTAAATATAATGAAGCTGCAAGTGTATTAGTTTGATTTTCTTTAATATGAGGAAAAAATTCATCAGCTTTGATATAAATTCCATCACTGCCGGTATAAAACGGAATTCCCTTTAAAAGTGAAGCAAAATCTTTAATTTGCTGAGATATCCAGATTGCCTGATGTTCATAAACCATTTCTTTTATACCACGTGCGAATATCTCCATAGTTCTGCCGGCCATTCCACCGTAAGTGTGAAGTCCTTCGTACACAACTACCTCATTCATATATTTTTCATACACCTTGTATTCATTTGTTGCAATTAATCCTCCGGTATTGCAACGAGGATCCTGTGCAGCATCAAGAACACATATATCTGATGCAGAAGCAATTTTTTTAACTATTTCGGCAAGCTTTTTATCAGCAAATTCTGATACATTTTCCCTGATGTAAAGAGCGTTTTCAATAATCCGTGAGAAATCAATAATCAACGGCACATTATGTTCTTTAGTTATTTTGTGTGCTTCTTCTAAATTTGATAAAGAAACAGGACGGAAACCGCTTTTGTATAATTCAATATAAACGTAAGGTGTATTTTTGTTTTCCTGAAGTTTGATTTTTAAAGCTTTAATATCAATATTTCCTGAAAATTTTGAATCTTCTTGGTCAGACATTATAATTTCAACTGATGCTGAGTGGTCTTTAGTAAGTTCTTCAGGAAGTCTTGAGTTGGAAAAAATCACATCACCTTCTGAAACCATAGTTGTTGTGATAAGTTTATGAGAACCTTTCAGGTTGTGGGTAGGACAAACATAATCAAATCCGAATGTATTTTTTACAACTTCCTGCAAGTATTCAAAGTTACGGCTTCCGGCATAAGTTTCATCTCCTATATATAATCCTGAGAGTTGATCCTGGCTCATTGCACTCGTTCCCTGACTCGTCATATCAAAAGTAATATTGTTGGAATTTATCCAAAAAGTATTAAAAAATGCTTTTTTCAAAACTTCAATTCTTTCCTTAAAAGCTGTAAAGTCAACTTTTCTAATCGTCTTTATTTTATGTGGTTCTGCTATCATAATGTTAATAATTTTTAAAAAAATTATTTTGTTAAAAAATTTTGGCGAATTTATTAAAAAATTGTATATGTTAAAATTATTTTTGCAAAATAAATTTGAATATTTTCAGTTTACCAGAATTATATGATTTAACACATTTTCCTTGAAAAAATTTTTAATAACCGGTTGTTTGCTTATCTCTGTATTACTTGGTGGGGAAAATTTTGCCCAGAATCCAGATACACGTTTGGCAATAAATTTTGACACATTATCATATATAAGAAAATATTCACGCACTGATAAATACATAATGAGCCTGGATGAGAATATCCGTATTGAAGGCAGCATGTATTTAGATGATGATTTTAAATTAGGGGAGCTCATTCTTATTGATGATTCTCACAAAGATGGCGCTTTTTACCGTTATAATGTTTATTCAAATGAAATGGAAATTATAGAGGAAAAAGACACACTTGCAATTATATCTCCCGAAAGGATCAAATACCTGAAATTCTATGACGGTACATTTATTTTTACTAAATTTAAAAACAAAAAAGAAATTAACCGAGGATATTTTGAATTATTGTCTCACGGTAATTTCAGGTTGTTATTAAGAAGAATTGCCATATTTGAGCCCTATAGTCCACCATATACAGCCCTGCATTCTGGAAGTGAATACGACCGTTTTATAATTTTAAAATCATATTATTTGCAAAAAAACGGCAGTCCTGCTATAAAAATAAGGAAAAACAAGCATTATATCCTTTCAATATTTAAAGATAAAAGAAAAGAGCTTGAAAAATATATTAAACAAAATAAATTAAAACTCCGTAAAGATAATGACTTGATAGATATTGTAAATTATTATAACAGCTTAATATATTAGCTTCTTTCAAATTTAAAATAATCTTCCATATCGGATTTGGCAGCAATGATATTTAACAATGGCCTGAATTCCTTTCTGATAATTTTCCATTTTTCAGGATGTTTTTTCATTAAATACAATATTTTTCTTCTATGCTTTCTTAATGCGTCTGAGATAGCAGGTGCTGAAATAGGGGTGGGGCATAAGTTTCCGACATTTACACTCGTAAGATTATAATTTTTTGATTTAACTTCCTGTGAAGCATTTTCAAGTTTGTCTAATAATAAAATAGTTTTGGTATATTTATTTGTAATCATAATATTTTTATCAGGTTTATCTTTTAAATCATAATCGTAAAAATTAATATCCCAGTCATTAATTTCAAAAACCTCATTATCACTATCAAAACGAGTGTTATCAACATATAATAATGTCCTTTCAATTGTTGATTTCAAATTATTGATATCACCATTATATTCGCTGATCTTCTTTAATGCATCTTCAGTAAGTTTGTAATCCTTATTTCGTTTAGCCGAAAATTCCTTAATATATCCACAGCATAAATTAATCAAACTCTGTCCATAACTTTTTTTAATGATTTTTAATTCTTCCTTCACAGAATAATAATTTTGAATGATTGATTTTGTATTTTCATTAAGAAGTTGCAATATTTGTAAGTTTTGGCTGTTTGTTTCAATTATTGTTTTTATGCTGTTAAATAAAAGATTAGCTATAATGCTTTTATTTTCAGTGCTTAAGGATTTATCACTACTGCAAACCCCGAAATTTCCGGCATTATTATTAAAGTAAATAAATATCAGATCATATTTTTTATCATGTTCATTAAAATATCTCAACAATAAAACAACATTTTCAAATTCATCGAAAACTCCCATTTTTAATTTATCAGCTTCTATTATGTCAAAAGGCAGTTCTTCTTTTTTGTACCAGTTATAAGATGTTTTTTCTTTTCTTAATTTCTGAATCAGGTTTTTTCCGTCTTCAATCATAAAATCTTCAATCAGTGATCCTGTTGAATTTCTTTTATAACATTTTGCATAATTATCTTCAAGATTATGATCATAATATATAGCAACAACCTTTTCAATTCCGGTAATAAGTAAGCCCGAAATGTTAAGGATATTAATTATTTGCTGGTCAGTAAATGAAAAGTATTCAGCCATATTTATAAATAATTATTTCCGGGCTATAAAAATAATACAATTAAGTTATTTAAGCAAATATTTAAGCACATTTTTTTGTTTTTTTATTTTATTTAAAAATAATTAAGTTAATAATATTAAGCAACTTAATTATGTTTTTAAGTTGATAAATAATACTTAACAAACTTGACAATAGTCTTTTATGATATTATTATTGTATTCAAAATGTTTAATGAATTCTTATAAATAACAATCAGCTTAATATATTTTTAAGCAAATTAAATAACTTAAGTTTAAATAAATTTAACGCTATGAATAATACAGGTTTACTTTCATTTAATTATTTATATGAAGAAGAGGAAAAAGGTTTTTATTATAAATTTTTTAAAAACAAGATTGAAAGGCTAAGCAACGCTATAGCATCAAAATTCTATAATTTTTGCAATAAAATCTTTGAAAGAGAAGAAGAATCATTAAATCTTGACGAATCATTACAAAATTGTGACTTATTAGTTAAAACAAGAACTTTTTTCTGGGAAATAAATAAAGAGAATAGTGTAGAAGAGGAGGGAGCCAAAAAAAAGGATAAAATTTCATCAGGTTTTTTTACTGAATTATTTATAAAGTTACACAGGCAAATTTTCTTATTTTTTGAATTTGATGATATTGATTTATTTGATTTTGATTATCAGATTCAGTATAATAAAAGCAATTCAGACAAAACCGGACATTTGAACAATCAATTTAAGCTATATTACCAAACTAACAGACTGTCAGATAATAAAACGATTAATTATCTTGAATGCTCAGCTAATATTTCACAAAATATATTATTGTCAGATAAAACAAATTATTTTGTAAAAAAAATCAAAACATTTATCAGACAAATTAAATATTACTTTAAAATCAATAGCATTTTAAATAGCAAAAAAGCATATATATTTTTATATCCCAATTACTTACTGGAAAATAGAAACTACGACATGCGATTTAACTGAGGTTCTGGTTAAGTTTGATGTTTGATGTTTGACGATGCATTGCTGTATGAGATATTTGAAGCAATCCGCAACAATGAAACAATTAAACCATTCAACCATCAAACCATTTAAAACTTATTATTATCTTTATATTTTAAAAAATGCAATAAAACATTATCTCTCCGTCTATACAGATATGGGAAGTCCAAAAGAACAACGAAGCAAATTTGCAGTTTTTTTTGCCCGTGAGCATCAAAAATTATCAAACTATGTTCGTGGTTTGATAACCGGTACGGCCAATTTGGATGCTGAAGATATCGTTCAGGATGTGGCACTCAATATTTTTACCAGAGTGGATTTTAACAGCCCGGTTGAAAATGTGGCAGGATATATTTATAGTGCACTTAAGAATAAGATTATTGACATACAAAGAAAAAAAGAATTGCCTGTAGATAGCATGGATAAAGAAGAAGAAACCAAAGAGGGCAGGATCATAAAACAGATACCGGATACTGAAGAAGAAGTTCCGGAAATCGCAAGGAATGAAGCTATGCAAAAAAAAATGATGCAGGCAATTGAAAAACTTAAACCTGAGCAACAAGAAGTGATTATCGCCACAGAGTTTGAAGGATACACTTTTGAAGAATTATCGGAAGAAACAGGAGTTCCTATAGGTACATTGCTTTCGCGTAAGCACAGAGCTATGGCAAAATTGTACAACATGCTTACTGATAAAACAATTATCAATTAAAAATTATCAATTAAAAATTTAATTAAAAATAGGAGAGATAAAAAATGGAAACAACAACAAATTTTCAAACAAAGAAAAGACCTTTTGCAGTAGTAATGCGAGTTATTGGATTAATAGTTGGCGGTGTTGTGCTGGCCGGTATCTTTGCATTTATTTTCGGCTATTTTGTAATGCTATTATGGAACTGGCTTATGCCGGACATTTTCGGACTGACAGAAATCAACTACTGGCAGGCATTTGGGATAATCATACTTGCACGACTGATATTCGGTATTTTAGGAGGTCATAAAAAACCCAACGATGACCATCATCATCACAAAATGAATTTTAAAAACTGGGTTAAAAACGGTGTTCCGCCATGGAGGCACAAGAAACCACAAAACTTTCGTAAATGGAAGTATTATAATGATTTCTGGAATGAAGAAGGTAAAGAGTCATTTGATAAATATATTAAAAGTAAGGAGGAAAATGATGAGAAGGAATAAATATTATATTTGCTGAAAAATATTTGAATCCTTTATAATGGATAAAAAACTTAAAAAAATAGCCATCGCTTATGATTTTGACGGTACGCTGGCGCCTGGAAATATGCAGGAACATTCGTTTATCCCAAAACTGGGTATTGACAATGGGGATTTTTGG
>JAUWSB010000156.1 GCA_030610255.1 Bacteroidota bacterium | reverse complement strand
TCTGTCAACACACTACTTATAAACTTCCTTCTTCGCTGCTTTCAAAGTATTTCTCAGAAGTGAAACAATTGTCATTGGTCCAACCCCGCCGGGAACAGGAGTTATATAACTACATTTTTTTGAAACCTCATCAAATTTAACATCTCCTACTAATTTATATCCCGATTTGGTTACTGTAGATTTCACTCTGTGAATTCCAACATCAATTACAACTGCATCTTTTTTAACCATATCAGCAGTAACAAATCCTGGGGTACCGATTGCTGCAATTAAAATATCAGCACTCCTGCATATTTTTTCAAGATTTTTGGTTTTGCTGTGGCAAACCGTAACTGTACAATTTCCCGGATAAGCTTTACGCGACATTAAAATACTTATCGGCGTTCCAACAATATTGCTTCTGCCCAAAACCACACAATTTTTTCCGACTGTTTCAATGTTATACCGTTCAAAAAGCTGAAGAATACCATAAGGTGTAGCCGGTAAATACGTAGGCAGGTTTAACACCATTTTTCCAACATTAAGCGGATGGAAACCATCTACATCTTTTGAAGGATCAATACTTTCAATAATTTTGTTAACGTTGATATGGTCAGGTAAAGGAAGCTGAACTATCAAACCGTTTATTTCATCATCTTTATTAATAAAATCAACTACTTTTATTAATTCTTTTTCACTGATATCAGCAGGAAATTTATACAAAGAAGAAATAAACCCAACTTCTTTACAGGACTTTTCCTTACCGGAAACATAAGTTTGACTTGCAGGGTCATTGCCAATTAGAATAGCCGCCAGATGAGGGACATCCTTTCCTATATCAATCATTTCGGCAACTTCTTTGGCTATTTCCGATTTTATTTCAGCAGCAGTTGCTTTTCCGTCAATTATTTTCATGTAAAAATATGTTAAAGTGTTTAACTATCTACGCATCATTCCTGGTGCATTTTTCATATTTTTCATCATTCCCATTGCTTTTTTCATTCCGCCGCCGGTCATCATTTTCATCATTTTACTTGTATCGTTAAATTGCTTTATCAAGCGATTCACTTCCTGAATATCTGTTCCGCTTCCTATTGCAATTCTTTTACGGCGGCTACCATTAAGTATTTTCGGATATTCGCGTTCTTCGGAGGTCATTGACGAAATTATTGCTTCAATACCCTTAAAGGCATCATCATCAATTTCAGTATCTTTAATTGCTTTACCCATACCAGGAATCATTCCTGCAAGGTCTTTAACATTGCCCATTTTTTTGATTTGTTTTATCTGCGAAAGGAAATCATTAAAATCAAATTGGTTTTTAGCAATTTTTTTCTGTAACTTTCTGGCTTCTTCTTCATCATATTGTTCCTGGGCTTTTTCAACAAGTGAAACAACATCACCCATACCAAGTATTCTGTCAGCCATGCGGTCGGGATGGAAAACATCAATTGCTTCTATTTTTTCGCCAATACCAACAAATTTTATCGGTTTGTTAACCACATAACGTATTGTTAAAGCAGCACCACCGCGGGTATCACCATCTAATTTTGTCAAAATTACACCTTCATAGTCAAGGCGGTCGTTGAATGCTTTTGCAGTATTAACAGCATCCTGACCAGTCATGGAATCCACAACAAATAATGTTTCTTGCGGATTAATTGTTTTTTTGATTGATGATATCTCATCCATCATTTCATCATCAATAGCCAACCGACCGGCTGTATCAACAATTACAACATTATACCCGTTATCCTTTGCATAATTAATTGACCTTTTGGCAATTTTAACAGGTTGTTTATTATCTTCTTCAGTATAAACTTCAACATTTATCTGCTCACCTAAAACCTGTAATTGCTTGATAGCAGCAGGACGATAAACGTCACCTGCAACCAACAAAGGATTCTTACCACGTTTAGTTTTAAGATAATTTGCAAGCTTAGCTGCAAAAGTTGTTTTACCCGAACCTTGCAAACCTGCAATTAAAATTATAGCGGGTTTTCCTTGGTCGTTTAAATCGGTTTTTTCACCACCCATCAATTCAGCAAGGTCATCACGAATTATTTTAATCATTAACTGCCCGGGAGAAACGGCAGTTAAAACATTTTGCCCGAGTGCTTTTTGTTTAACCTGCTCTGTAAATTGTTTGGCAATTTTATAACTAACGTCAGCATCCAATAACGCTTTTCTAACTTCTTTTAAAGTTTCGGCTACATTTATTTCAGTAATGTGCCCCTGCCCTTTTAGTATTTTAAACGATTTCTCTAATTTTTCACTTAGACTTTCGAACATATCTTGCTTATATTAATTTTTGTGTGCAAAATTACAAATATTTTATTACATCCTTTCCGGCACATCTATTCCAAGAAGTTCCATTGAGGTTTTTATTACCCTTCCTGTAAATTCAGACAACACTAATCTGAATATTTCAATATCTTTATTTTCTTCTTTCAGTATTGGGATTTCCTGATAAAACTGATTGTATTCCTTAACGAGTTCATAAATATAATTAGCAATTAAAGCAGGGCTTAAATTATCGGCTGCCTGTTTTATAATTCCAGGGAAATCATGAAGCAGTTTCAGGATGTCCTTTTCCTTTTGAAGAATTTTCACATTCCTTATCTGTTCTGTATGAAAAGATTTATAGCCACTATTTTCAGCTTTTCTCAACAATGATTGAATTCTCGCATAAGTATATTGAATAAACGGACCTGTTTTGCCTGCAAAATCAATAGATTCCACAGGATTGAACAACATATTCTTTCTCGGGTCAACCTTCAGAATAAAATATTTTAATGCACCCATTCCAATGATTTCAAACAATTTTTTTGCTTCTTCTTTTGTAAAACCTTCAATTTTCCCAAGCTCTTCAGTTGTTTTTTTTGCAGTATCAAACATTTCAACCATAAGTTCGTCAGCATCAACAATTGTTCCTTCACGCGATTTCATTTTGCCGTGTGGCAATTCAACCATGCCATAAGAAAGATGAATAATATCATCAGCCCAGTTATTTCCTAATTTTTTAAGTATGATCTTTAAAACAATAAAATGATAATTTTGTTCATTACCAACAACATATATCAGTTTTTCAGGGTGATACTCATCATATCTTAATTTTGCCGTACCAATGTCCTGAGTCATATAAACCGAAGTTCCGTCTGACCTAATCAACAATTTTTCATCTAGTCCTTCTTTAGTTAAATCCGCCCAAACAGAGCCATCATCTTTCCTGAATAATATTCCTTTCTGCAAACTTTGTTCAACCAAAACTTTTCCTAATAAATACGTTTCCGATTCATAATATATCTTGTCAAAATCAATGCCCAATCTTTTGTATGTCTTATTAAAACCCTCGTAAACCCAGTTATTCATTAATTGCCATATATTGCGAACATCATCCTGCTGAGCTTCCCATTTTTTTAACAAATCTTGTGCTTCAATAATAAGTGACGATTTTTTTTCAGCCTCTTCCTCTGAATAGCCTTCATTCATCAACCTGCTAATTTCTTTTTGATTTTCCTGTTCAAACTTCACATAATAATCCCCAACAAGTTTATCTCCTTTTTTCCCTGAAGATTCGGGTGTATCACCCCTGCCCCACTTTTCCCATGCCAGCATTGACTTGGAAATATGTATCCCACGGTCGTTAACCAAGTTTACTTTAACTACTTTTTTCCCGCTTGCTTTTAATATTTCTGCAACCGAATTTCCGATAAGATTATTTCTGATATGCCCCAAATGTAAAGGTTTGTTAGTGTTAGGTGAAGAAAATTCAACTACAACAGGATGTGTCTCAGTAGTTTCTGAAAATCCATATTTTACATTTTTACAATTATTATTGAAAAAATCAAGCCAATATTTTCCAGAAATATTAAGATTCAAAAAACCTTTGATAACATTGAAATTATCAATCTCACTAAGATTTGATTGGAGATAATCACCAATTTCTTCGGCTGTTTGTTCCGGTGACTTTTTAGAAAATCTAAGTAACGGAAAAACAACTAAAGTAAGATCACCTTTAAATTCTTTTTTTGTTTTTTGAACCTGAACAAGGTTTGCATTAATTTGTTGTTTATATAATATATGTATTGCCGATACAATATTTTTAATAATAATTTTTTCTATCATTTAATTTTTTATTAACACAATTAAATTTTTTTAAACTATATACTAATTTTAAAACTATAAATTATACATTTGCAAAAATAATATAAAAAATATTTTAAGTCATTTATCAGTAAAAAAAAAATAATATAAATATTTCAGAATGAAAAAGAATGTAATTTTAATTGGAGCTGCAGGAAGAGATTTTCATAATTTTAACACTTACTTCAGAGGAAATAAAGATTATAATGTAGTAGCATTTACAGCTGCTCAAATTCCCGATATTTACGGAAGGAAATACCCGACTGAATTTGCAGGTGATTTATACCCTGATGGCATCCCGATTTATGCAGAAGAAGACCTTGTAAATTTAATTAAAGATTTGAAAGTTGATGATTGTGTTTTTTCATATAGCGATGTTCCATACAATAAAGTTATGAATATTAGCGCAATCGTGAATGCTGCGGGTGCTAATTTTATTTTATTAGGTCCTAAAGACACAATGATAAAAAGCACAAAACCTTTGATTGCAATTGGAGCAGTAAGAACCGGTTGCGGCAAAAGCCAGACTTCAAGAAGAATTATTGAGATATTAATGATGGAAGGTTTAAAAGTTGTTGCTATTCGTCATCCTATGCCTTATGGAAATTTAGCAGAACAAAAAGTTCAGCGTTTTGCCACATTGGAAGACCTTGAAAGACATCATTGCACTATTGAGGAAATGGAAGAATACGAACCGCATATTGTTCGTGGTAATGTAATTTATGCCGGAGTTGATTATGAAGCTATTTTAAGAGCTGCCGAAAATGATCCCGACGGTTGTGATATAATTTTATGGGACGGTGGTAATAACGACTTTCCGTTTTATGTTCCCGACCTTAACATAACAATAGTTGACCCTCATCGCCCGGACCACGAATTAAATTATTATCCGGGCGAAGTTACCTTAAGATTAGCCGATGTTGCAATCATCAATAAAATTGATACTGCCGATTTAGTTAATATTTTAAAAGTAAGAGAAAATATTGCAAAAGTTAATCCAAATGCAATTGTTATTGATGCTGCATCTCCAATAAGAGTTGACAACCCTGATATTATTAAAGGTAAAAAAGTTTTGGTAGTTGAAGACGGGCCAACCTTAACACATGGCGGAATGAAATTGGGTGCCGGAATAGTTGCAGCCCAAAAATTCGGTGCAGCCGAGTTAATAGACCCGAGACCCTTCACTGTTGGAAAACTTTCGGAAACTTTTGAAATCTATCCTAATATCGGAACTTTATTACCGGCAATGGGATACGGAGAAGAACAATTAAAAGACCTTGAAACCACTATTAACAAGACTGATTGCGACTCGGTATTAATCGGTACTCCCATTGACCTGAGCCGGATCATTAAGATAAATAAACCATATACAAGAGTTTATTACGACCTGCAGGAAATTGGTTACCCCGGACTTGAAGACGTTCTTTGCGACTTTATTGTAAAGCACAGTATTATTAAAAAAGAAAAATGCAAATGTTGTTATAGTTAAAATAAAACAAGAACTAAAATGCCCGATACACTCAATGCAAGAATAATTCTTGAAGATGGCTCCGAATTTCGGGGCTATTCTTTTGGATATGAGAGATCGATTTCCGGTGAAGTAGTTTTTAATA
>JAUWSB010000081.1 GCA_030610255.1 Bacteroidota bacterium | reverse complement strand
CCCAAAAGTAAAGTCAGTTTATTACTTGAATCTGTAGAAGTTAGAAAGGTTCTGGAACAACGGGCATTTTTATCACCACAAGCAACTCCCCTACAAGTAATAATTTTTTTATCAAATTGAAGATTAATAAAGTCATCAAGTTGACATTTTTTATTGATTATTTTTTTATCTTTAATAGACTTGATTAAACCAAAACAAGCTCTGTGTCCAGGCAGAGGTGGAACAAGCGAGAACATTTTTCCATCTTCCTGAAGTCTGTGGGTGACTGCCAAAGGCAGTGGGTCTGAAAGCATAGTTTGTCCGTGTAAAAGTACGACTGCATTTTTAGGAAATTCGATTTGATTCCAGAGCGTTCGAGCCATATTTTCTACAATTGCATAATTGCAAGAAGCTAAAATTTCATCTTTTCTAAAGCCTAAAGCCTGCATTTTTTTGGCATTCTCCATCAGAAAAACTGCACAAGTCGCATTGATTTCATAAGCTTTCTCCGCGTTAAAAGCCTTAAGACAAGCTTCACTAATGCTTTCAATGCCAAATAAAGCTTTGAGCGTATCCATTAAACTGCCTGTTCCAGCAGAGCATTTAATGTTCATCACATTATCAAAAAGCTCTTCTTTTTCTAATGAAATTACAGAAACTTTTGTATCTTCTCCGCCAATATCCACTAGTACATAAAAGTCTTTATTAATCTCAGGAAAAGATTTTTTTAAATTTTTAATATAATCTTTGGCATAATCAATCGAACCATGTGCATGAGCATAATTTTCTACCAACACAAAAATTTTTGTTCCTAGTTCCGGATAAACCTTTCGCAACACATTCTGCACTTGATAGCGGCCACTACCCGTTATGCCGATGTTTTGAATATTGAAATTGTTCGCTCCTTTGTCTTTGATATCTTTAAAAATGTGCTTAATAGTCTCAATAGTATCACCATGATTATCATAAGAGCTTTTAAAAATTATTTTGTCATTTTTCGCATTGACAATCAGCATTTTTGCCATAGTAGATCCGACATCCAAACCGATATTAACTGGCATTTTCTCTATATTTCCACCTTTATCCTCTATAATCCCGGGTTCAATAAGTCTTTTGAAAAGCCCTGTTTTTTCATATTTTTCCTTTAAATGTTTGAAACCCGGATATTCGATAAATTTCTCTTTTTTTCTCAATTCCTCTTTTTCTTGAGCTCTAAAATTTTCTTCACCTATTTGTTCCACCAAATGCTGAACGCCATTTAAAAGAATTGCTTGATTTTGATCAAAAACAATGTCTTTAACACCAATGCTTTGTAAATAATCCTGGGTGCAATCCCGCATAAACTGCCAATCAAACACCCTGCCGGTAAGGTAAACCTTTTCTGTTTTTTCAAGCAATTTTTTACAAGCTTTTAGAACTTCTGATTTCATAGTTACGGCCAAAGCAGTTTCTAGTGGGATACCCTGATTTTTATCAGAAATAGTAGCCGAAGAGCTAAAAACGCCGCATCTATCAACTCTGATTTGGACTTGCACTCTTTTTTCTTTACCGTTTTCTCCTAGATAATCTTTTAGTAATTCGTCAACTTTTTCGTTTTTAATATCCAATTTTTGTAAAATTCGGCTGAGATTGATACCACTCCCTGCTCCACAACGAGGATTAGTTGCTAGTAAATCATCTTTGAGTTCGCCGTTTTTATCAATAGCAATGACCATATATCCGGAAGCAGATAAATCAATAATACCAAGCGAGTTCAAATCTTGGTTTTCAGAATTGTTCATCAAAAATTGGGCTTCTGCCCAGAGTGCCGCTGAAGGCAAAATAATTTCTCCATGACCTAAAGTATCTCGAACAATCTCTGCTAATTTTCCGGTGATAAATAATTGGCAATTTTTATCTTTTAAAATATCCAAAACACCGTACTTTGCAAATAAGGTTTCGATTTGATCATTATTGGGAATAAGCAAATTCTTGGTTTTAGTGCTTTTTATTATTTTAAGATGAATATTTACTATTCCGGCATCGATTATTATAGAGTTTAACTTGGAGATATTTGTTATCATATTCAATGTCTAAATATACGTTTTAAAAATTCATTTTTTTTCCTCGAAAAAAAGCAAGCTTTTAAAATATAAAGAAAACAAAAATTATTTCAATCTAATAAACGAAATTTTCAAAAAATATTTCGCCTAAAACGGGAGTCTGCTCTTAAACTCCAAATTTTACGCTAAAATAGTAAATATTTCAATATTGCGTTTCACGTAATGCTTTAAAAAATCGGATTGAAAATATATTATAAAGATTTTTTAAAATTGTTCTTTTGGCTTGAACCAAGAGATTCTAAAAGAATTCTAAAATGTCAGGGGGTATTGAAAGATTGGCCTCTTATGTTTTTATTCTGTATTTTATATCTTGAGACATTCAACTTTATTTATGTGTGCGGAAAACAGGAAAAAGTGGGAATGAAACTCAAAAATTTACATAGCCTGCCGGAAATATTTACTTAACAATCTTTTACGAATCATATTGAATCCCTATAATATTCCGGTTCCGTACAACAGAGGATTAAATTGCAGAAGGTGCTGCGCACTTCAGCGTTTATCCTTATTGGGTAACTTCGATATAATTTAAGGACACTTGTAAATAAAATATATTATATTTGAAGTGTCAAAGATATGTTCAACATACCCATATCGATAGAAAAACGCTTAGACAGATTACTGGATTATAATTTGAACCCAAAACATTTCAGCAGGTTTGCATATTATTAAGCATACGTTGTGTATTTTTTGTTGATCAAATTATTAATTGAAATTAACTCTTTAATATGGTCCATTTAGAATCAAATGCATTTGAAAGAATAAAGAATGGAGACGAAAAAGCATTTGATTATATCTTCGATACATATTACACAGGCTTATGTATTTTTGCAAATAAATATGTCGAAGATATAGACCTTGCAGAAGATATTGTACAAGAGCTTTTCATTAAAATATGGGAAAAAAGAGAACAATTAAATATTAATAATTCTTTAAAATCTTACCTTTTTCAATCGGTTAATAATAGCTGTTTAAATCATTTAAAACATCTAAAAATAAGAGATAATTACAAAAAACATATAAGTTGTTATAAAACTGATGAATTGCACTTAGATACTCTTGTTGAGGAAGAATTAAATTTAAGAATATATAATTCGATTGAATCACTACCTGAAAAATGCAAAATAATATTTAAACTAAGTCGTTTCGGGGGATTAAAATATAAAGAAATTGCTGAAAAACTTGAAATTTCGATCAAAACTGTCAAGGTTCAAATAGGAAAAGCCTTAAAAACTCTTCGACACGACCTGCAGGACTACCTTCCTTTACTATTAATATTCAAAGTATTATTATAAATAAGGTACTACCACGAATTTATTGGTAATATTTAGATTTGGAAAGTATAAATTTAAATGCAGAAAATTGGAATGTTGGAATGTTGGAAAGCAATGCATGGTATTCAAGAAATTTGTCCTTGCTTTAGGGATTCAATAATTCATTTTTCTTTCAAATGACTACCTTTGGCGCAACTTTCCATTATTCCATCATTCCCTCATTCCATCATTAATACATTATCCATTAAATTTATGGTAGTATCAAATTTTTTAAAAAAGTAGGCCTAAATATTTCTTTAGTTGTCATAATATTATAAATAATAAATAATATGGAAAAGAATTCTAAACATTTCGATTGGGTAATTATTGCTAATATTTTAGCAGATGAAGCTACTCCTGAAGAAAAACAAATATTCGATAAATGGATTTCTTCAAACAATGAAAATAAAGCATATTTTAATGATCTGAAAAAAATATGGAATCAATCCGGATCATTAAGCGAATATGATTTAATTGATGTTAATGCTGCAAAAGAAAAAGTAAAAAGAAAAATCAAAATACAGAGTAATAATAAATTCCTTATAGCACGCAAATTGTTGAAAGTTGCAGCTGTATTTGTATTTACTTTTGGAATTGGCTGGTTGACATACTATATATTTGAAAAAGCAAGCAGTAAACATTTTCAGTATATCGAAACTGTTACAAAAAATGGAGAAAAGGCTCAGGTAGTGCTCTCTGATGGAACAAAAATCTGGATCAATTCCGGCTCAAGCTTAAAATACCCGGATGTATTTACTGGTAAAAACCCTGAGGTTTTTTTAGAAGGTGAGGCTTTTTTCGATGTATCACTTAATAGAAATAAACCATTTATAATAACAACATCACTTATACAAGTAGAAGTGTTAGGAACAGAATTCAATATATCATCATATCCCGATGACGAAACAATTGAAACGACCTTAGTTACCGGAACTGTTAAGATTACAAGTAAAAATGCTAAATCAAAATGGGGAAAAGAAACCTATATACTTAAGCCAAACGAAAAAGCAATTTTTTCAAAAAACAACAATACCATAGTTGTTGATGAAGTAATAACAAAATATTATACATCATGGAAAGATGGAAGGTTATACTTCAATAACGAAACATTTGAAAAGATTGCAAAAAGATTAGAACGTTGGTATGATTTGGAGATAAAACTTACCGGTCGCGAATTAAAATACAATAGATATACCTGTGTTGTTAATAAAGACAAAACAATCGAACATGTTTTAAATCTTTTAGATATATGCACTCCTATAGAATATTCAATAGAAGGAAAAACTATAACTATTAAACAAAAGTAATTGTTACAAAAAATAAAAACTGATGAAAAAGGAAAATAAGATAAATTCTGACATTTCGCAAAGCAGGATTATTTGTTTTTTAAGATTGAATATAATTATTTTTATAATCCTTGGTGGCTTACTAAAAGTTTCCGCGAGTGCTTATTCGCAAAATTTTAAGATTTCAATATCGATGAAAAATGTTGAGATTATAGAAGTGATTAAAGAAATAGAAAGGCAAAGTGATTTTGATTTTTTTTATAAAACTAACGATTTAAAAACTGATATTAAAATTAATATTAATGTTACAAATGCAACTATCGAAGAAATATTGGATTATATTTTGGAAAATACCGGCCTGACTTATTCGATTGTCGATAAAGATATTGCTATAACAAAAATATCCAAACAAGATAATAATCAAAATCAATTAAACCAGAATATTATAACAGGTGAAATAACCGGAATTGTAACAGATGAAAATGGAGAGCCTTTACCGGGTGTAAACATAATAATTGAAGGGACTACCACAGGAACAATTACAAATTATTACGGAAAATATGTACTTGAAGTAGGTGATTTTAATGGTAATTTAGTTTTTTCTTTCATGGGTTTTAAACAACAAGTTATTGCTATAAATGGGAGAACAAAAATTGATGTAACCCTTATTGAAGATATGGCCACGCTTGACGAAATAGTTGTCATTGGGTATGGTGTCCAAAAGAAAATTGATAAAACAGGTGCTGTTTCAACTATTGAAGCTGCCGAATTAAATGATGGTGTTATAACCGACCCTATACAATGCTTGCAAGGAAAAACAGCAGGTGTTTTAATCACAAAAAAAGGTGGTGACCCTAATGGTAGGTTTTCAGTGAAAATTAGAGGAGCATCAGGTTTAAATTCCGGTACAGATCCATTATATGTAGTTGATGGAGTTCCCGGTGTTGACCCAACAACTATTGCACCGGAAGATATTGAATCTTTCAGCATTCTAAAAGATGCTTCTTCAACGGCCATTTATGGAGCAAGAGGTGCAAATGGTATTATTATTATTACAACTAAAAGAGCAGGTGCAAAACAAGGAACACAAATAGAGTTTAACAATTATTTGTCAATTGATAATGTAGCTCACAGAATAGATTTATTGAGTGCTGAACAAATTAGAAAATATGCAGCCGATAACGATTTGAATTTAACTGATGGTGGTGCAAATACGGATTGGCAAGATGAAATTTACAGACAAGCCCTTTCACAATCGTATAACTTAGCTGTTTCAGGTAGAAGCGAGAACACATCTTACCGTGTATCAATCACTCATACAGATTTTGAAGGAGTAGTTATTGGAACTGATAAAAAGAGAGACATAGGACGTATAAACGTTACACAAAAGTCATTTGATAATAAATTAACATTATCAGTCGGATTAGCGGGTTCTATTGAACATAATCAATATCAAAGCTATAGAGGTAATGGCGGAACCGATATACTTTATCAAACCTTTCAACGAAATCCTACTTTACCGGTTTACAATCAGGATGGAAGTTATTACGAGATCGATGAATTTGATTACAACAACCCTGTTGCAATAGCAAACGACATACAAAACGAAAGAGATGCTAAACATTTTCTGGCAAATTTTAAAGCTGATTTTGAAGTTATTAGTGGTTTACTGTTAGGTATCAATACTGCTTATACACGTGATGATTCAGAATCGTTTTATTTCCAGCCCAGTTTTACCAAATCAACAACTACAAATGGCTACGCAAGAAGAGGTTACAATAATTTTTCGAGTAAGCTTTTAGAATCAACTATTAAATATAATAAAGTACTTAATGGTATTCATAGTTTAAATACTGTAGCCGGTTATTCATATCAGGAAGATATTGTTACAGGTTTTGCAGCACAAGGTCGTGGACCTTTATCCGATTATGTTTTATCACATAATCTCGGTGTACTTAATAATGTAACTTTAGGAGATATATCATCTTATAAAGGTTCTAACAAGTTAATCTCATTCTTTGGTAGAGGTGTTTATAATTATGCTTCAAAATATTACCTTACAGCTACACTTCGTAGAGATGGTTCTTCAAAATTTGGGATTAACAATGAATGGGGTTGGTTTCCTTCTGCTTCTCTGGCATGGAATATTAAACGTGAAAGTTTTTTTAAAGATATATCCTTATTTAGCAGTTTGAAACTTCGTGTTGGTTGGGGATTATCGGGCAACCAGGAAATTGACAGATATATGGATGTTGATTTAATTGGTACCGGAAATACGGGTATTGACGAAAATGGAAATCCAACTGTAACATTTGTACAAATTAGAAATGCTAATCCTGATTTAAAATGGGAATCTAATGAAGAATGGAACTTTGGATTAGATTTCGCAGTATTAAATAGCAGGGTGTCAGGATCGTTAGAGTTCTATAATAAAAGGACTTATGACCTTATTGCTGAGTACACGGTTCCTTATCCACCAAACAGGTATCCATTAATCTTTGCTAATGCAGGAGAAATTAAAAATCAAGGTTTTGAAGCAAACCTTCAAGCATTTATTATTGACAAACCTAATTTATTTTGGAAAGTAAATTTAGTTTTCTCTACAAATAACCCGGAAGTCGTTACATTATCTGATGGAAAATATAATCTTGAATATATGGATGTGGGATATATTTCCGGACGTGGAATGGTAGGTGTTCATACTCAAAGGCTCGCTCCCGGTATGCCGGTAGGTACTTTCTATGGATGGGAATTTGCGGGTTTCTCTGAAGATGGTAAATTCTTGTTTACAACTGCAGCAGGAGGCGTAACACGTGAACAAAAAGAAGAAGATAAAAAAATTATAGGTAATGCTACACCGGATTTTGAATTAGGTTTTTCAAGCTACTTTAAAATTTATAAAAATATTGATGCCAGTTTCGCACTGAGAGCTGTTATAGGTGGGGATGTGTTAAATGTAACACGCCTTATTTTTGAAAATCCTAATGTACTCCCTACTCAAAATGCATTAGAAAGTTCTCTGGATTACGTCGGGATATTGGACGATTCTCCTAAATTTTCAGATTTCTATTTAGAAGATGGTTCTTTTTTGCGTTTAGATAATATAACTATTGGTTATACTTTTAATACGGCAAAAATTAATTGGTTAAAAAATCTGCGTATTTACTTTACTTCAAATAATTTATTTACAATTACCAATTATTCAGGCATTGATCCGGAAATGGGATATGATGGATTGTCTTTTGGACTTGACCAATATAATGTTTATCCTAAAGTACGTTCATTTTTATTTGGAATAAATTTAAAATTTTAATGTATTAACTACAAAAATATAAACAGATGAAAAAAATATTTATAAGTGCTGCTATACTGCTGTTTTTATCAATATCATGTACAAAATTAGACGATGAAATATTTGATAATATACCTGCAGATAAATATCCTGAAAATGATATTCAGGCAAAATTAATGGTAGTTCCTACTTATGGCGTACTACAATATATGCTCGATGATGGGAACAATAATGATGGGGGATGTTGGTGGTATGCCCAAGAGGTAACTTCTGATGAGATGACTGCACCAACAAGGAAAACAGACTGGGATGATGGAGGTAAATGGAGAGCTTTGCACAAACATACATGGGATAAAAACACAGAGACTATTAATAGAATGTGGGCATTATTTTATAGAGGAGTTGTAGAAGCAAATGATGTAATTGAATATTTAATGCCTGGTGCCGGTAATCCGGATGTTGCAGCAACTATTGCACAAATGAAAACTATGCGTGCTTACTATTATTATTTACTAATAGATAATTACGGTGACGTACCTTATGTAACGTCATTTGCTAATGCACCTGTTATGCCGGTGAAAGAAACAAGGCTTAATATTTACAATTCGCTAATTGAAGACATAGAAAAAAATCTTCCATTAATACCAACAGCAACAAGTAAAACTACTGTAGGTAAAGGAATGGCTTTTTCACTTCTTGCAAAATTATATTTGAATGCAGAAGTTTATTCAGGCACAGCTCAATGGGCTAAAGCCGAAGCATATTGCGATAGTGTTATTAATTTAGGCTTATATTCATTAGAATCAGACGTTTTAGCTCCATTTATTACAGTTAATGAGAATTCACCTGAAAATATTTTCACTATACCTTTCGATGAAGATAATTTTCAACATTTTAATTTACACATGAGAACATTGCATTACACGAGTCAGCTAACTTTTGCAATGACTTTAAAACCATGGAATGGCTTTGCTGTTATGGAAGCTCATTTTAATACGTATGATGATATTGATAAAAGACAATCGTATTTTTTAGTTGGACAACAATATGATATTAACGGAGTAGAATTACATGACGATGGTGCCGGTGGTGCACTCTTGGTTTTTGATCCACATATTCCGGCACTACAGATGGATGCTTCTTTTACAGATGTTGAAGTTAGAATGTCAGGCGCCAGGATTGTAAAATTTGAAGTTAAAAGAGGTGCAACAATTGATTTAAGTAATGATTACCCTATTTTTAGATATGCCGATATTTTGCTTATGAAAGCAGAAGCTATGATCCGACAGGGACAAAACGGCGATTTTTATGTTAATGAAATCAGATCAAGAGCTGGAGTTCCTGATCTTAGCGGAGTTAATTTGGATATGTTACTCGAAGAACGCGGACGAGAAATGTTTTGGGAGGCCCATAGAAGACAGGATTTAATACGTTTCGGGGAATATAATAAAGCATGGTGGGAAAAACCTGCTACTTTACCTGATAGAAATATTTTCCCTATACCTCAATGGGCTATTGATGCTAATCCAAATTTAGGAAATTAATTGCTTGAATAATTAAGTAAGTGACCTTAAAATACTTATAAAATGGCTATTTCAACAAGTAGTAATAATTTTTCAGCGCAAGCTATTAAAAATAAGAAAGTAAACTATAAATCGGCACTGGCATTGCTTACGTCTTTGTTTTTTATGTGGGGATTTATTACCTGTCTTAACGACATCTTAATTCCGCATCTAAAAGCCTTGTTCGACATGAACTACACTATGACCATGCTAATTCAGTTTACTTTTTTTGGTGCATATTTTGTTATGTCGTTGCCTGCCGGATGGTTAGTTGGCAAAATCGGCTACAAAAACGGAATAATTTTAGGGCTTATCATTACAGGTATAGGTGCATTATTGTTTTTTCCGGCTTCTACTTTTATCAGTTACGGAATATTTTTGGGTGGCTTTTTTGTTCTTGCATCTGGAATTACAGTTTTACAAGTTGCAGCAAACCCTTATGTTGCAATTCTGGGCTCGCCAGAAACTGCTTCAAGCCGGTTAAATTTAACGCAAGCATTTAATTCACTCGGAACTACAATTGCACCAATTTTTGGTTCTATGCTTATTCTTGCCAATAATGTTGAAAATGCAACAGAAAAAGCTGCAACTGTTCAAATACCTTACTTTGCCATAGCTGCAACACTTTTCGTGATTGCTGCAATTTTTGTTTTTGCAAAACTTCCAATAATAAAAGAGCAACATAAAAAGGACAATATTTCGGGTAGTGCTTGGCAGTACAGACATCTTATGCTTGGTGCAATTGCAATTTTTGTATATGTTGGTGCGGAAGTTTCTATTGGAAGTTTTATGATAAATTTTTTTAGCCAGGATTATATTGCAGGCCTCAGCGAAACCGATGCTGCCAAATACGTAGCTCTCTACTGGGGTGGCGCAATGTTAGGACGTTTTTTCGGTGCTGTTTCAATGTCTGATATCAAATCTAATAAGAAAAATATTTATACATTTCTAATTGCAATT
>JAUWSB010000069.1 GCA_030610255.1 Bacteroidota bacterium | reverse complement strand
GTTAAAAGAATTATTATCAGAAATAGAAGGTGTAGGTCCTAATTCAAAAAAAATTAACCAGGCTTATTTGAATTTGATATCAAGAGCAGGGTCGGAACTTAATATTTTAATGGAAATGGATGTCGAAAATATTAAAATTTTTAGTGGAGAAAAACTGGCTGAATCTATAAGACGGATGCGAAACAGAGAGGTTTATATTAAAGAGGGTTTTGACGGAGAATTCGGGAAAATTACGGTTTTCAGAGATGGAGAAAGTAAAATTTTTACAACACAAGAACTGCTTTTTGAAGACACAAAAGAAACTTATAAAAATCAGCCCAGACCTCTTGTCAGCTTTGATCTGGCTGCATTCAGGAAATTAAAAAGCAGTAAACCCGAAAAAAGTGAATCTCAACAACAAATATCAGTACCTGACCTTTTTACACAACCAGATATAATATTTGAAAATCTTAATCCCGAACAACATAAAGCCGTTGAACATTTTAAAGGTCCGGCATTAATACTCGCAGGTCCGGGAACAGGAAAAACCCGAGTGCTGACCACAAGAATTGCAAACCTTATTCTAAATAAAGGTGTTAATCCTGAAAATATCCTGGCAGTAACTTTTACTAACAAAGCTGCCGGTGAGATGAAGGAGCGCCTTACGGATTTTTTTGAAGATAAATCTGTAATTAATAAAATACAAGTCTCTACATTTCATGCTTTCGGAGTTTCGGTGTTAAAGCAGCATTTCGGTAAAACTGGAAGAAAACAGAACTTCTCAATTATCAATGAAGAAGATAAAAAACAAATACTTCAAAAGATTGGAATTCAAAAGTCTGAAGTAAATAAATTTTCTGAAAATATTACTGAACAAAAGCAAAGTCTTCAACCGGCAGATAAGATAGAGGATAAAATGTTTGCCTCTGTTTTTAAGAAATATGAAAATTTTCTTATTGAACTGAACTCATTTGATTTTGATGACCTTGTTTGTGAGACTGTGAAATTGTTTAAAGAACATCCTGATATACTTTCTGGATATCAAAATAAATTTAATTGGCTTCTGATTGATGAGTATCAGGACGTAAATTTTGCCCAATACGAATTAGTCAGAACTTTGATGCCAAATCCCGGCTCAAATTTGTTTGTCATCGGCGATCCCAACCAGGCAATTTATGGTTTCCGCGGTGCTGATGTACAATTCATTCGCAGGTTTGAAAAAGATTATCCCGAAGCAACAACTTATGAACTTAAGAAAAGCTATCGTTGCACAGATTCAATTTTAAAAGCATCGAGCAATGTGTTGGCACAAAAAAACAAATTCCTTGAAGGTATTCAAAAAGGAGTAAAAATTAAGATTTCTGAAAATGCTACTGAAAAAAGCGAAGCAGAATTTGTAGCACGGACCATTGAACAAATGATTGGTGGAGTAGGATTTTTTTCATTAGACAGTAAGGTTGTTGAAGATGATTCTTGTGAAGATATTGAAAGTTTATCGGATTTTGTTATCCTTTGCAGAGTTTCCCGGCAAATGAAAACCATTGAAAAAGCATTGAACGACCATAAAATTCCATATCAAAAAATCGGGCAGGATCCTTTCTACAGGATGGAACCTGTAAAATCACTTATTGACCTGTTAAAGCTCTCGCTTAATCCTGATAATTTTCTGTTGAAAGAGAGGTTATTAAAAAATAAAATTATTGCAGAAAAAGATATTTTTAAACTTTCGGAACAATTAAATAATAAAAATCTGATAGAACAAATTGACATACTGATCAACAAATATTTCCAGAAAAAAAATGACAGAATAAATAATTCTCTTAAGATTCTTATGGAAATGGCATCCGGATTTAAAAATGTTGAGCAGTTTATAAATCATCTTTCTCTCGGAACAGGCATTGATGTATGGAAACCAAGCATTGAAGCAGTAAACCTGATGACACTCCATAGTGTAAAAGGGTTAGAATTTAATTGTGTTTTTATTGTTGGCTGTGAAGATGGTTTGCTGCCGTATTCCTTATTTGAAGATAAAAAATCGGATATTGATGAAGAACGCAGACTGCTGTATGTAGGCATGACCCGTGCAAAAAAATACCTTTACCTGACACATACAGGCAAACGCTTTTTAATGGGAAAGGAATACCAGTTGCCACGAAGTCATTTTCTTGATAAAATTGAAAAAGAACTTATTGAAGCACAAAAACAGGAATATAAACGAAAAGATAAAAAGAGGGATGATCAGTTGGAGTTGTTTTGAAAATGAGTTGGTAGTTACCAGTCGGCAGTCAGCAATGTAACTATGCCTAACCCAGATAAACTGGAAGATAAAAGACAAAAGCGACACGAAGTTAGCCCGTATGGGTAAAAAGTGAAGCGAAGCAAACCCGTATGGGATAAAAGTTGAACAAACCGTTATCCTTCCGTATGACTTAGTAATAAAAGATTATTGAAAGTGATGAAAATGTTTTGCCATTGTGTGTAAAGATTTTATGGATTAGATACTAAATTGTGTCTGTCCATAAAGCTGTTATTTTTTTAAAAGTGTAAACTTTTTCTTATTATGACGAATTTTAATCCCAAGTATCTTAAATCAGCCAAATCAGGTAAGCTAAATGAAAAAAAGAAAGAAGCTTTTAAAAGATTAGATAAGTGTAGCTTATGTCCCCGTAATTGCAAAGTTAACCGTTTGGAAGGCGAAACAGGCGTTTGTAAAACCGGAGTTAAAGCATGGGTTTCAAGCTATAGTCCGCATTTTGGAGAAGAAGCCCCGCTTGTCGGTTATCATGGTTCGGGGACAATATTTTTTACACATTGTAATCTATTATGTAGCTTCTGCCAGAATTATGATATAAGTCATGAAGGCAACGGAGTAGAAGTAACCAATGTTCAACTGGCTACATTTATGCTCCAACTGCAAAAAATGGGTTGCCACAACATTAATTTTGTAACTCCTTCGCATGTAATTCCGCAGATTCTTTCCGCACTTGAAATAGCTGTTGAAAACGGCTTGTCAGTCCCGTTGATTTATAATACAAGTGCTTATGACAATGTTGATTCTTTAAAGCTGTTAGACGGGATTATTGATATTTATATGCCAGATTTTAAATTCTGGGATTCTGAAATATCACAAAAAACATGCAAGGCAAAAGACTATCCAGAAAAGGCAAAAGAGGCAATTAAAGAAATGCACAGGCAGGTCGGTGATTTGATAATTGCTGAAAACGGGATTGCCAAACAGGGACTTCTGGTCAGGCACTTGGTTTTACCTCATGACCTTGCAAATACCCGTAAAATCATGAGATTTATTTATCAGGAAATATCACCAAATACTTACGTAAACATAATGCCGCAGTACAGACCCTGTGGAATAGCTTACGAAATATTTGAACTTTCCTCTCCCCTATCACAAAAAGATTACAACCTTGCTTTACAAGCCGCAAAGGAAGAAGGAATTAATCAGAGTAAACACATTAAAATATAGTATTTTATTAAACAAACTTGTTCATACGAAGCAAAGCAAGTCCTTTGGATGTATAAATCACAAAAAACAAACCCCAAATAACAAATAAAAATTAATATTAATTTAAACTCAGATTTGATTTTATTTATTAATTTTGTGCCTCAAATTTAATAATCACGTAATTACTTAATATTTAAGGTTTAATTATATAATCATGGAAAAAAAGAAAAAATTTATCACTTGCGAAGGAAACTGGGCTACATCCCACATTGCGTACATGTTCAGTGAAGTGGCATGTATTTATCCTATTACGCCTTCGTCTGACATGGCTGAATATATTGACCAATGGGCTGCCAATGGCAGGAAAAATATTTTCGGAGAAATTGTTGAAGTTAAGGGGATGCAATCGGAGTCCGGTGCCGCAGGAGCTATGCATGGTTCATTGCAAGCCGGTGCGCTTTCGAGTACATTCACTGCATCACAAGGCTTATTATTAATGATCCCGAACATGTATAAAATGTCAGGTGAATTATTGCCGGCTGTGTTTCACGTGAGTGCAAGAGCCTTATCTGCACAGGCGCTTTCAATTTTCGGTGACCATAGCGATGTAATGAGCGTTCGTCAGGCTGGCTTTGCTATGCTCGCTACCGGTGGCGCTCAGGAAATTATGGATATTGCTGGAATAGCTCATCTTGCAGCAATCAAATCAAGAATTCCTTTTATTCACTTTTTTGATGGTTTCAGAACCTCTCACGAAATCCAGAAAGTTGAAGAAATGCAAATGGAAAACCTTGAAAAATTAGTTGATTATGAAGCTTTGCAAAAATTCAGGGATAATGCTTTGAATCCTGAACATCCCGTTACAAGAGGCACTGCCCAGAACCCCGATATTTATTTTCAGTCAAGAGAAGCTGCAGACAAATTTTATGACCCTATTCCCGACATTGTTGAAGATTATATGCGGGAAATCAAAAAAATTACAGGCAGGGAATATCATCCATTTAACTATTATGGAGCTAAAGATGCCGAACATATAGTAATTGCAATGGGTTCTGTTACAGGCACCATTAAAGAAGTTATTGATTATTTAATGGCTAAAGGCGAAAAAGTCGGTTTGATTACCGTTCATTTATACAGACCATTTTCAGAAAAATATTTTTTCAAAGCTTTTCCCGAAACAGTAAAAAGAATTGCTGTACTTGACAGAACAAAAGAAATAGGTGCAAATGGCGAGCCTATGTATCTTGACGTCAGAGACCTTTTCTTTGGAAAAGAAAATGCTCCGTTGATTGTCGGTGGAAGATATGGCTTAAGCTCAAAAGATACAACACCCGCTCATATTTTATCGGTTTTTGAAAATCTTAAGCAACCCGAACCTAAAAACCGTTTTACAATCAGTATTGTTGATGATGTTAAGCATTCTTCATTGCCAATGTTGCCTGAGATCAGTATTGTGCCAAAAGGTACATTTGAAGCAAAATTCTTCGGTCTTGGTGCTGATGGTACTGTTGGTGCAAATAAAAATTCAATTAAAATTATTGGTGGTTCTACTGAAAAGTATGCCCAGGCATATTTTGCCTATGATTCAAAAAAATCAGGCGGTATTACGGTTTCTCATTTAAGATTTGGTGATAATCCGATACAATCAACATATCTCGTTGAGACACCAGACTTTGTTGCTTGTCATGTGCCTTCATATCTGAATAAATATAATATGATTAAGGGACTTAAAAAAGGTGGGGTATTTCTGTTAAACAGCATCTGGGATGTTGAAGAAACCAAGAAAAGAATACCTGATTACATGAAGAAATATATGGCGGATAATAACATAAGCTTTTATATTATCGATGCTACAGATATTGCCGAGAAAATCGGGCTGGGAACCCGCACAAATACGATCATGCAATCAGCATTTTTTAAGGTTTCAGAAGTAATTCCCTATAAACTCGCTGTTAAAGAAATGAAAGCTGCCATTGTTAAGAGTTATGGTAAAAAAGGCGAGAATATTGTAAACATGAATTATGCGGCAGTTGATAAGGGCGGTGAAGTCATAAAATTTGAAAGCCCTTCGGAATGGGCAAATATTAAAATAAAATTAGAAGGACCGGAATCACAGGAAAAGGCTACTGACGATTTTATTAAAAATATTTTTGAACCTATAAATATGCTTCAGGGTGATTCTATTCCCGTAAGTGCATTTACAGGCAGGGAAGACGGAACATTTCCTTCAGGAACCACTGCTTTGGAAAAGCGTGGTATTGCTTTTAATGTTCCCGAATGGATTCCTGAAAATTGTATCCAGTGTAATCAATGTGCTTACGTTTGCCCGCATGGAGTAATAAGACCATTCTTATTGGATGAGAATGAAATGAAAAATCTTCCGGAAGGTATAGTTACTTTAGAAGCAATTCCTAAGAAAATATTTGAGGGACTTCGCTTCAGGATACAGATTAGTCCGCTTGATTGTACAGGTTGCAGTAATTGTTTTGAAGTATGTCCTGCCAAAGAAAAAGCATTAATAATGAAACATCTTGGTACACAGGAAAAAGAAATTGGGAACTGGGATTATATAGTTAATAATGTTACTTATAAGGATGATATTGTTCCGAAAGCCAAATCAGTTAAAAACAGTCAGTTTGCCCAACCGTTATTTGAGTTTTCGGGTGCTTGCTCCGGATGTGGAGAAACTGCTTATGTTAAATTAATCACTCAATTATACGGCGAAAGGATGATGGTTTCAAATGCCACAGGCTGTTCTTCCATCTGGGGTGGTTCGGCGCCTGCAATACCATATTGCCCGAACAAAAAAGACGGGCATGGCCCGGCATGGGCTAGTTCTTTATTTGAAGACAATGCCGAGTATGGCTATGGTATGGCAGCAGGTGTTAATAAAATGAGAGAAAGAATTGCCGACCGCATGTCAAAAGCTAATGGAAATATCTCTACTGAAACCAAAGTTTTATTTAATGAATGGATTGAAGGAAAAGATAATGCAGAAAAATCTGTTGAAGTTTCTAAAAAATTGATACCATTATTAGAAAAGGAAGCCGACCCGGTAGCTAAAGAAATTTTAAATTTGAAACAATACCTGATTAAAAAATCGGTATGGGTATTTGGCGGCGACGGATGGGCTTATGATATCGGCTACGGAGGATTAGACCATGTGCTTGCCTCAGGCGAGGATATTAATATCTTTGTAATGGATACCGAAGTCTATTCAAATACCGGCGGACAGGCATCAAAAGCAACCCCTGTAGGTGCTGTTGCCAAATTTGCTGCATCAGGTAAGAAGATACGAAAAAAAGACCTCGGTGCAATGATAATGGTTTACGGTTATGTTTATGTTGCTCAAGTTGCTATGGGCGCCAGTCAATCACAGTTCCTTAAAGCATTGAGAGAAGCCGAAGCATATCCCGGACCATCATTAATAATTGCTTATGCTCCATGTATCAATCACGGTTTGAAAGCAGGCATGAGCAAAACACAGGAAGAAGAAAAAAGAGCTGTAGAAGCAGGTTACTGGCATCTTTACAGGTATGATCCATTGCTTGAAGAAGAAGGAAAAAACCCGTTCATCCTTGATTCTAAAGAACCGGATTGGGATAAGTTCCAAGACTTCCTTGACGGAGAAGTAAGATATTCTTCTTTAAAGAAAACATTCCCCGAAGAAGCTGTAAGATTGGATGCTCTTGGTAAAAAGAATGCCCAGTGGAGATATAACAATTATAAAAGACTTTCTGAAATAGATTATTCCGAAAAGTAAGATTATATATGAATTTTATTTTTAAAAAAACCGGGTTCTGTTTGGATCTGGTTTTTTTCTTTTAAATTATTTTATAGTCCGGTTTAAAAAGCAATAACAAATAAATAATGTAAAAACAATAAAGTAATATTTGTATATTGCCTGCGATAATTCTCCAAACCATGAAAAAGATTTTAATATACCTGATTTCATTGTACTTTCTATCAACAGCATTTTTAAGTTGTGATGTAAAATTCAAATATAATGTTGATATAAAAAAAAATTTAATAGATATAGATAATGAAAAGCTTTTAGTGGCAACTCTGTTCCATCAAAAAGCAGCCGAATGCAGTGCACTTTCATATCAGGCATATAACATTGCAAGACTTATACTTGACAATGAATTAAGAAGAATGTCACTAACTAAAAAGCTTGCTGTAATTGTTGATGTTGATGAAACGGTTTTGGATAACAGTCCGTTTCAGGTAAAGATTATTTTAGAAAAAACACAATATCCTGAATACTGGAATGAATGGTGTGAACTAGCACAAGCAAAAGCTTTACCAGGAGCAGTTGAATTTTTGAATTATACAAAATCAATTGAAGAACGTTCTTTCCATGTCGATAGTTTAAAAAATGAATTCGGAATACGATTTATAGTCCTGCCGAATTCAATGTATGGGGCTTGGTATGAAACTTTGTTTAAATATAATTGTAACCTGACTCACGAAGAAAAAAATAAAATATTTTATGAAAAGCTTGAAGGATTTTAATAGTTATTGATTTACAGATTATGAGAAATTTGCTTTTTGGAATTTTATAATATAAATTTGAAAAATAATTAGTAATTAAAAAATATTATTATGAAAACAAAATTTGTATTAATTCCAATTGTAGCAATCTTATTTATCGGTTTTTCTGCAAGTTCTCAGGCCCTTAAGCCTGTTATAAAATTTGAAGAAAATCCTATAACTCACAACATGCACATTACATCCGATGGTGAATATTATTATACCTGTAATGGAGGTAAATCTGAAAACGGAAAAATCTCAAAATATAGTTTAAGGGGAAATTTCTTAAAAGATTTTACTATTGAGCTTGATATGCGAAGCATTATGTATAATAAAAAAGATGGTTTTTTCTATATAAATTGTTATGATAAAAACATTTACAAAATTACTGATCTTGAAAACGGAGTATTTCAATTGGTATTCAGCAATCTTTATGATGATGATCAGGCTTGTTTGGCAATGAGCCCCAATGGAAAGTTATTATATTATTTTTCAGTAGGAAATTTAAAAATTTTTGATTTAAAAGATGGAACACTTAAACAAGAACTAAGCGGATTAAGCTATGGCGAAGGATTAGTTGGAGGTGAAGCAGCTGTTGCAGTTGACAATAAACATATTTATACATGGAATGCTGAACAACAAGTAATTTATGTTTATAACAAAAAAGGCAAGTTGATAAATGATTTCAAAATTAAAGATGGTGATTATGGTTTCTCATTATCTTATGCCAATGGATTAATATTTGTAAGCACTGATGGCAATTATGATACAGGCGAATGGTATGGTTATGATTTGAAATAAACTTATTGGAACTAATAGGGGCATTCTTAACAAATTTTTACTTTTTAGACCAGACTTATAAATTATAATAACTTTTATTATTCATTCTTCAATTTTATCTTTGCCTAATGAATTACAAGCAAACCCTTGATTATATGTACAGCCGGTTGCCAATGTTTCAACGTATTGGTGCTGCTGCATATAAAGCTAATCTAAATAATACAATTGCTTTATGCAATCTTATTAATAATCCTCAGAACAATTTCAAATCGATTCACATTGCCGGAACCAACGGTAAAGGTTCAACTGCTCATTTAATTGCTTCTGTACTTCAATGCTCCGGATTAAATGTCGGGCTTTATACCTCACCTCATCTGAAGGATTTCAGGGAAAGAATTAGAATTAACGGATATAAAATACCTGAAGATTATATTTGTTCTTTTATTGAAAAATATAAGTCAGGTTTTGAAAAGATAAAACCCTCATTTTTTGAAATGACCGTTGTTATGGCATTTAATTATTTTTTTAATGAAAAAGTTGACATTGCTGTAATTGAGGTTGGGATGGGCGGCAGACTGGATTCAACAAATATCATCGATCCCGAACTTTCCATTATTACGAATATCGGATTTGACCATACTCAGTTTTTAGGTGAAAGTATTGAAAAAATTGCAAAAGAAAAAGCTGCTATAATCAAATCTGAAACACCTATAGTTATTGGAGAAACTCAGGATGCTATAAAAAATATCTTTCTGAAAAAAGCCAAATCGGAAAATGCCCCTATAATTTTTGCAGATGAACATTTTGAACTTAATAAAATTGAAACTACTGATAAAACTTTAAATACATTTGATGTCTGGAAAGATAACCGGCTTTACATAGAAAAAATAAATATTCCATTACTGGGTAATTACCAAACAAAAAATCTTATTACTTCCTTGCAGGCATTGGATCTGCTAAAAAATTATTTTAAGATTAATAAACAAATGATATGTGATGGCATTGCCGATGTTATTACAAACACCGGAATTATGGGACGCTGGCATGTTTTAAACCATAATCCACTCACAATCTGCGACACAGCTCACAATATTGACGGCATTCGTTGTGTACTTGAACAAATCAAAAATACATATTTCCATAAGCTTCATTTTGTTCTTGGTATGGTAAATGATAAAAATATTGATTCAATTCTTCAATTATTGCCGAAAGAAACAAAATATTACTTCTGTAAACCTGATATTCCACGCGGATTAGACCAGGAAATATTAAGAGATAAAGCAGAAATTTTCGGACTTAAAGGAGAAGCATACAATTCAGTTCGTAATGCCTATAATACAGCTACGAATAATGCCGGAATGAATGATATGGTTTTTGTTGGGGGTAGTAGTTTTGTAGTTGCTGAAGTATTATAAAGTTAAAAGTTAAACTTGATATAAAAAATCAGACCATTCTCTTTTTTCCTCAGCCTTAGCCTTAGCCTCAGCCTCTCTTTAAATCAATTTATACTAATGCTGAATAGAAATGCAAAAACTTTAAAGGTCTATTCAGCACGCATAACTATTTCTAAACAGCTTTACTTCGCAAATCTGTTAAGAATTAGTATACTAAGCTACGTTCTTTTAATAAATTCTCCCAATAATAATTTGATGCGATTATAGCAGTTGTAGATTATATTCCAGAGGCAATTATTAACGATAACGCACGTATCCATTTATTTTTGATCTTTAAATAAAAGGCACCCATGCCCACCATCCCAGTATTTCATTTGTGCCGGTAATAAATGGTGATGAACTGTGCATACATCCATAAGATATAACAAGAACAAATGCTGCCGCTTATTCCTTAATCTCTGAAATTTTTAAAGTGTGAAGTATTGCTTCTAACTGAAGTAATAAGTTTCGTTTATTGTCTTTAGGAGCATAAACATACGCATCAATTGTTATAACACGATTTCTTAATTCATCAATCAAAGTATAACTCAAAAACGGGCCACCCATAAAATCACCTTCGACTTTCCATAAGCCTCGTGTTTCTATTGCAAACTGATCATTAAAATTAATTTGTTTTGCTACGGGCAAAATAACTTCTTCTGAAACCTGCATATATGAATCGTTGGTTGGACCTGGAATATATTTTTTAGTGATTTCATTTCTTTTAGCAATAATATTTTCAAGGTTAAATGAATTCGTGTCAGTATAATTAAAACAATAAATGATGATTCCCTGACTTTCCTTTAAAGTTTCTTTTCTTATCCACATAAAATTATTGCCCTTTACAGCAACTTTATACCCACTTGGTATAGACAAGGTTAACATAAGGTTTCTATCTAATTCGGCAATTACCTTTCCTTGTTTTATTGATGCAAAAGCCTTATTAATTCTTTCTCTTTCAACCTCTTGATAAAGAGATAAAATTGCTTCTTTGTTTTCATTAAATATTTTAATAAATGAACTGTCGTTTGGCGCTGTAATTTTTATAACCCTTTGCGGAATTGCCCAAAAATCTTTTTTAGATTCAATTTGTGGTTTTTCAATTTTATTATTTATATCAACAATAAAAATGTTACGATTTGGCTTGAACATTTTGCTGAATGATTTCTCAGGAATGTTAAACATAGTAAACAAAGGTTCAGGCTGTGGAAGACAGATTTGTTCCTGCCCGAAAAATTCTTTAATCTTTTCACCGATTTTTGAATTCCATTGGGCTTTGTTATTAGTAACAACCAGCATTTCTGATGTTTTCCCGGTGGAATGTGGCAAACGTGTTTTTTTCATTTCGCAGGCACTAAAAAATAAAATTGTGATAAGAAGAATTACTGCTGTTATCAATTTAATTATTTTCATCCTATTATATTTTTTATGATTTTAAATTGCATTTAAAAATTAGTAACTACTTAGTGTCGGTCTATAAAGTCCGATAGTTTAAATAATTATTAAAAATAACAAATGACAAGCACCAAAATACAAATAAATCTCAATGACCTAAATCTCAATATTCAAAGCTGTTTTGGACATCCATAGGACAAGTTTTGATCATTGAAATTTGGAATTTATTTGTCATTTGTTTTTTGTTATTTGGTGCTTTGATTTTAAGCACCTAACTGATCTTTGCAACTTTTATTTTTTGACCGGGTTTCAATCT
>JAUWSB010000020.1 GCA_030610255.1 Bacteroidota bacterium | reverse complement strand
TTCGCAGTTTCAATACTTTTATAAATTTTTACTTGTTTATTGATTATTGTGTGTTGCTTATTGAGTGTTTTTTTCTAAATAACATTAATAATTAATGTCGAAATAAATATTTAATCTAATTTACAATGCCTAAAAAATCGCTGAAAGCTTTCGGGGTGCAACTTGTAACAATATCCAGGATAAGTACCTAATATTACTCAAAAATAAAAGCAGAAACGGGTGTATGACAAATGTCCCTGTTTTGTCTTTCTTTCATTCCTAATAAAGTCCCCGAAAAATTTGGGTAGGCTATACCTCCTTATGGGACAGGCGAATTACACCCTAGTACGCCAGCTACGAGGTAAACTAATTGAACGAATTGAAATTTGTATAATTCCCGCCTTCATTTCATTTCGGACAGACAGGCGTTCAATTCGATGATAAACTTTTCCGGCTTGTTTATTTAAGGAAATTTGTCGTACACCCGGCAGAAACCTTTAGTTAACTATAATTGTTTTTATATAAATAGCATCATCAATTATTAACCTAAATAAATATTCTCCGGAAGGTATATTTAATTTCTTAAAATTAAATAATTCTTTGTGTATTCCTGCAGGTTTGGAAGTATTAATCAAATTTTTAATTTCATAGCCAAGTATTGAATATAACGAAATATTTACCAAAGAATGTTCGTGAAGATTGTATTCAAGTGTAATTATATCATTACAAGGATTTGGATAAACATTAATATTGAGTAAGTTATATTTAAGTTCATTTATATCAGAAATTGTAGTTACAGTAATAACATTTGAATTTTCGCTTGTTCCACCTGCATTATAAGCCCTTAGCCTATAATAAAAGCCGGTATTTGTACTTAAGCCTGAAACATTGTATGTTGTAACATTTTCAACATTTAGATTTTCATATCCTGAAACAAAACTTGTAAAACCTGTGTCGGTTGCAACATCAAGATAATAACCTTCAGCATATATTGAAGTTTCCCAATTAGCATCAAAACTTGTTTGTGTAATATTGGTAGCTGCTGTTGCATTTGGTGCAGGAGGTGCATAAGATATTCGAGTCGAATCAATATAATTAACACTTAAAGCAAAACCTTCTTCATTAATCTGCAATAATGGTAATCCAAAATTATTTCCAAGCCACTTATATTCGGTTATTTCCCTGTAAACAGGAAATCCAAGACCTAATGAATCAATGTAAATACTGTCGTATTGTAAAATTTCTGACTTTAACCGCAGTGTTTGAAATGAACCATAAGGTGTTATCAAAGTTCCCCATCCATCAACAGTATTTACACGTTTTTTAAAACTTGAAATATAAATCAAACCATTCAATTTAAATTCAAAACCTGATTCGGAAGAATCAACATTATTCATTTGCATTGGAAATTTATACAGGATGTCAGGATCGTCATATTTTATCGGAATAGGAATTTCATTAAAAGAAAAAGCAAATCCAACATCCTTATATTCTGTATCTGTATTCTTATAGAACTGATAAATATCAGTAAATTCAAAGTTTGGAATAAAATCAATTTCACCGATAGGAGAAGCTATATTTGATATGATAAAAGGGATAAAAACAATCTGATACAGAAGAGGAGTTGAAGTAACACTAACAAAAGTGTCAACCTGCTGTGTTAATGGCGAAAGACTTGAAAAGTCCCATGTGTAATCCTCACCCGTCTGGGTATAATCAATACCCTGAACAAAAACAGTTGAACTTAGCCGGATTGTGTCACCAATATTGGGCATATCATCAGTGGAAATAGTAATTTGTGATAATGCTACCATGCTTATTAAGCCGGTTAGTAAAATAAGCAATGTAATTTTTTTCATGTTTGTTTGATCTAATGGTATTATTTCTTCTTCTTTTTCTTCGGTTTCTTAGGTTTCTGCCGTTGAAAAATTTCAGCAAAACTGTTAAATTCTTTTCTGTAAAATATTCCGACTCCTTGTGTATATGGAGAACTTTGATCGTAAGAATAAATATCGTATGCTGAATTTACATTTGACCTGTTAAAAGCTCTAACTCTGAATCTTCCGTCTTCGGTTAATTTAACTTCAACATTTACATCACCAACAATATTACTTGCATTATCAGCAGTTTTTTCACCAGTAACACCAAAACTTCCATCAATAGAAACCCTGTCATTGAATAATTGTGTAGAAAGCGCCACTTCAAGTTCTTCATCTGACACTTGATTACCCGGAACATAGTTTATACCTATATCAAAATCCTTACTAATTTGCGACAGCCAATTGCTTAACTGGTTGGAAATTAATTTATATGATGAAGCTTCCAACGATGGTGTTGCAGTTGCATTATAACTAAAGCTTCCAAGCACTAACAAAGATAACATTTGTTGATTCATTTCTGCCTCATTAGTTGTATCAAGAACTGAATAAACCATTTGGCGGGTTGCCTCATCCACATTTGGTAATAAGATACTAAAGTGAATATCAGGGTCAAAAAGCTTACCCTTTAATCCGAGAATACAATCAACATATACACGTCTGCCATAATTGGCTGTAGAATCCATTTCCGGCCCTAAGCCGTCAAGCGATGTTTTTACCTTGTATAATGCTTTTATATCTACCTCAGAATCATAGGGACTGCCTGTCCAGGAAATTTTACCACCTTCAATAATACTAAATCGCTTGTTTACTAAATTTTGCAGAGTAAAATGAAATACACCTTCTTTTATCACATAATCACCGACTATCCGAAAATCGCCTTGAGGATTTATTGATAAGTTTATATTTCCATTCCCATCAGCTTTAATAGTACCCATTTGTGACGGAAGAAATAACTGGATTTTTGCATCTGGTGTAATATTCAACTTAAAATTCATTGTAACACCGGAAGTATTAACATTATAAGTTGGTTTTTCTAATGCCGTATCACTTTTATTAACAAAAATTATATAATTCTGTTCAGATACATCTGCAGTAATACTAATGGGTATATTAATATTGGTTCCTTTATTTGTAGTTACAGTAACGTTCAGCATCAACTTATTTAACGGTCCATTAATTTTTACATCTCCGCTAATATTTGCCTGGCCATAAAATTCACTGTTTAGGTAACTGTCGGTGTTAAGGCAGGCGAAATCCTTTGGTTTGATATTAATATTAAATTTGAAGTTTTTAAGATTTTCATGGGTAATTCTTCCGCTACAAATTGCTTGGTTACCTAATGAATCATACAAAACCATATCATTAAAAACTATTTCATTCTTATTAAAATCAATTTCATTTGCAAGCGAATAAACAACGTTAAGATAATCTATCTTGAATTCGGTTCGCATCAGCTTAAGTTTTCCCGTTAAATCGGGTTTTGATGTTGAACCGCTTAACTTAAAATTACCCGATGCTATTCCTTTTAAATTTGATATAAAACCTGAAATAAACGGGTCAACTGCCCTCAATTTAAAATTTTGCAACGATATATCAAAATCCAGATTATTTGAATCCTTAGCCGGATAATAATATCCATTCAATGATAAGGTTTTACTCTTACCAACATTTCCTACATTAATAATTTCAATATTTGTGAATAAAGAATTTTGCTGGTAATTCCAGTTTGTTTTTAATTTTGCATTTCCCAATTTTTCATCATTAAAAACAAAATCATCAATTTTAATATTGGAAAAGAAATTCGGAGAATTATACAGATTAGCTAAACTTAATTCGCCGTTAATAATTCCATCAAAATCAAGATTATCATTGCCAACAATTAAATCAAAATTAGAGAAATCCCAATTTTTAAATTTTAAATTAAATGTATCTGTTGGTAATTTTGAAATTATTCCGTCAAGTTCAAATCTTTGCCGATTGCCACCTATTACTGTAAAATCTTTAACTGATATTGAAGATGTATCAATCTCAATGAAATTATCCTCACTTATCTCCCATACCGTGTCATTAATTATCATTTTTGCATTTATGATTTTTGCATCAATACGCTTACTGTTAATAAAATGAACATATCCATTAATATTACCTGTGTTCCGGTCATTAGCAGAGGTATCGTTCCATGAAATTTTATAGATTATGCTGTCGCGATGAATATTAGTGCTAAAGACAGTATTTTCAATTCCCAACGAAATGCTGTCGGTTTCATTTGATTCTTTAAACAATATATTTTCACTACCTGTTTTTATAAAAATATCATCATTTTTTGATTTACATTCAATAAACCAATTTTCAAATTTAATCCCTTTATAAGTTATTAATGAAGAATTTCCATTAATTACCAAAGAATTCAGGCTTGAATTGTAACTTCCTGAAATTTCAGTATTTGGAGCTACTAACAGATCAGGGTAAAATAATTCACTGACATTTGCCGTATTTTTCAGATTGGCTTGAAAGTCAAAGCTCTCAGTCAAGCTATCTCCAGGGATATCTTTAGCATCATTGTAATAAACATCTATGTAATTGCTAAATAACTTTTTAAACGATGGGTATAGTTCTGTAAAAAGAAAATCACCTTTTAAGTTAACATCAATTATATCAGAATGTAATTGTATGTTTTTGTGTTTATTAGTATCCATTATTGTAATTAATGCAATATTATCAAGATAATATTTTTTATTTTTTTCATAATAAAAGGTACTGTCAATCAAGATTTTACCCTGAATATCATCAAGATTATCACCAACAAAATTAATGTTCAAATTTGTTGAAAGCACAATAGTTGAATCCCTGTCCAATAAATTAAGCTGATATAATTTTGCATTTCTTATTTGTGATGAAAAATCAAACACAGGTAATTCCTTACTAAAATCAACCATACCTTCAAAGTTGAGATTAATATTATCATCCAGAACATTAAGATGGCCACTGAATTTTTTATCGGCTAATTCGCCTTTAATATCAATTTCATTATAATTATTTCCCTTAAAATCTAAAGAATCAACAACTCCATTCAAATCAATTATTGCCGATTCGGCAGTTAATCCTCTTCCTTTAATATCAACATTTAAATTTAATTTTCCAAAATAATCACTGATATTCAAAAATTTTCCCATATCAAAATTATTAGCTGTAATTTTTCCCTGATATTCAACCGTATCGGTTTGTTTATTGTCTTTTAACAACACATCAGTAGAAAATTCACCAATATCAGTTGAAAATTCGGCATTAGATACGAAATCATTATAAAAACCCGTAAATGTTCCTTTTATTTTTATATTTCCAAAAGCAAGCAGTTCATCAGGCATGTTCAGATGATTTTCGTTTCCGGGAATCAAAAATGATTCAATATCATTTTTATTTATTGCAAAATCTTTTACTCTTGCATGAACAAATGTTTCTTTAATATCAGGTAATCCATTCAAATCGATATTTCCTATAAATTTTGTTTTATCACCATAATAAAACTTAAAATTTTTCGCCCTGAAATTACTTACCGTCCCTTTAATATCACCAGAAATCTTAATTATATTATTCATTACAAATAACTCAGGTGCAAAATATCCGATATCATAAAGATTTAACACCGAAGTTCCAATTGTTGTTTTGATTTTTACATTGTTTAAAAAATCATTAAAATTTTTAAAATTTTTATATATAAAAGCTAATTTCAATGAAAGTTCAGAATTATTAGTAATAATTTTCAGGTGGTCGGCTTGAATTAGTTGAGAATTCACTTTTAAATCACCTTTCAATTTTCGGATTTTAAAGCCACTTGTATCCTGTAATGATAAATTATTTATTTTTACCCAGATGGTGTCACTAATAATTTCAATATTCCTGAAATCCAAATTTAAACTCGATATATCTAAATCTGTAAAATTAATTCCTTCATGTGATTTAACTCTATCTTGATTCTGATACTTAAAACGTGAATCTTTAATTTTTAAAACATTACATTGTATCTTCCAATATTTTTTTTCAGATGTATCAATAATTTCAGATGATTTACCTGAATCAAAATAATCAATAATAAAATTAAAATTCATAGTTGAATCACCCCTGTATTTTATTAATCCGATTTCGGATTTTTCAAAAATCAACTTGTTTACTTTTATAATGTTGTCTTTTATTTTCAGCTTCTGAATGTTCAGACTGAGATTTTCAACACTTAAAATCGTATTATCGTGTAAATCTTTAACTAATACATCGGATAGAACAATATCAAAAAAATTTGAAATTTTCACCCTTCCTATCTTGATTTCTGTATGTAATTCCCCGGAAAGATAATTAGCTGCAGATTGTGCTAAAAATGTCTGAACAAACGGGTCTTTTAAAAGAAAATATAATGACACCGGTAATGCAAGAATTACCATGAAAGTATATATTAATATTCTTCTAATCCTTTTTTTGATAACTTTGTTCTTTAAAAAATTCACAATTACAGTTACTAAATTAAAATGAGCACTTTTATTTTAGGTATTGAGTCTTCGTGTGACGACACTTCTGCGGCAATTATAAAAAACACCAAAATTCTTGCCAATATTATTGCAAATCAGGAAGTACACAAAAAATACGGTGGTGTTGTTCCTGAATTGGCATCAAGGGCACATCAGCAAAATATAATACCTGTGATTGAAAGTGCCTTACAAAAAGCAAAGATAAATAAAAAACAACTTAATGCAATTGCTTTCACTCGCGGTCCCGGATTGCTTGGTTCATTACTGGTAGGTACTTCATTTGCCAAATCCTTTGCACTGGGATTAAATATTCCGTTGATTGAAGTTGACCACCTGCAGGCGCATATTCTGGCACATTTTATTGAAGATGAAGAAAATAAGTCAATACCTGAATTTCCTTTTTTATGTCTTACGGTTTCAGGAGGTCATACTCAAATAGTTATAGTAAAGGATTATTTTAACATGGAGATAATCGGGAAAACTATTGATGATGCGGCAGGAGAAACATTTGATAAAGCTGCGAAAATTCTCGGGCTTCCCTATCCCGGAGGACCGGAAATTGACAAATACGCCCGGGAAGGCAACCAGGATATTTTTAAATTTCCCGAACCTGACATCCCTGATCTGGATTTTAGCTTTAGCGGTTTAAAAACATCATTTTTATATTTTATCAGAGACAGGCTAAAAGAAAACCCCAGGTTCATTGAACAAAACCAAGCCGACCTGTGTGCTTCAATACAATTAACCATTATCAATGTGTTGATGAAAAAATTAAAAGCAGCAGCAAAAAAAACCGGTATAAAACAAATTGCAATAGCAGGAGGAGTTTCAGCTAATTCTCAACTCAGGAAAGCTCTTAAAAACACGGAAAAAGAACTAGGCTGGAAGATTTTTATTCCCAAATTTGAATATACAACCGACAACGCAGCTATGATAGCCGTTGCAGGATACTTTAAATTTCTAAAAAAAGATTTTACCGATCAGAAAGTGGTGCCTTATGCTAGGGCTTCATCTCAATAAACTTGTCTTCAAGTACAGGCAATAAACTTTGTCTTTGCCTGTTATAATGAAAATAATAATCAGGCAAAACATTTTCGGGAAGGTGCTTTTTTATGTATTCATTCATAATATAATCATAGATATAAGCTGCATATTCTTTACCTAAAAACTCTGCAAAATCGTAGATATCATCAACTGTAAGCGTATCAATTGTATATTTATATTTAACCTCCCACGTAAAAGGCATTTGCCTGAAACTGCCCTCAATATCATCAAAAGTATAATCACTTGCAAATAAAATTTTCCTTTCCTGATCTTGTATATTCAACTCTGTTATTTCAAACCATGAATTAATATTTACAGCATTAAGGTCAAATTCCATATAATAAAGATTGCCATCATTGAAAAATTCTTCATCTCTCACGGGCATAATATATTCCTCAAGTTCTATCTGGGCAATATTTACAATAAATGACGGTGGTGAGATAAGCATAAAAGTATCAGTCTGGCTTTCAGTAAAGATTTTAAAACCATATTGTTTCAAGCCTATTATCAGATTATCTATATATTTTTCCAAAATAATTGAATCTGATATATTCTGAATATAAAGGCTGTTTGCAAATAAAGTGGAGTCCAATGTCCACTCATTAAGGCTATCGGCATTTTCAATTTCAAACTGCTTAAGACTATTCTTGTAAACATAATCCGGAATAAGGATGAGCATTGAACCGGGCTTGTTCAGTTCAATGTATTGTTTTGCAATTTTTCTTTCAATACTGCATGAAAACAACAAAAACGATGTGATAACAAAAAATATAAACAAATAATATTTATGTACTAACAGAATAAGTTTCGTAAAATTTATTCGTATGGACATGATATTTGTTTAAAATATTTGTTTCAGGTTTCCCCCGAAAACTTTCGGGGTCAGGTTTCCCATACGGGCTAACTTCGTGTCGCAAGTTATTGGTTTCCTTTAACTTGCAATTGTTTAATGAATCTCTATCCAATGTAACTTGAATAGAAAAAACTTATTTCTAAAAGTCAAGTATCATTTGCTGACTGTTATCAGTTTCATTTTCTTCCGGTGTTTCTTTAGTTTCTTTTTTTCTCTGGGTTTTTATATCATCCTTTTTTTCAACTTGAGTATCAACAGTCATCTTATTTGTTGTTTCAGGGCTTTCCTGTTCAGTTATTTCTTCTTCCTGATAAGGCAGGGGTTCTAATATAACAATCTTTTTTATTTCTTTATTTGAAATACGCTTACCTCTTGCCTTATAACTTTTTAGGGCAATAAAATCAGCTAATTGAATAATTTCATTTTCAACACTTCTTTTATCTGATTTTGCATTAAAAAACACTTCTATCCTTGGTAAACTGTCAAGACTGATATTTATTAATTCAGCATCGGGATGTTCACCAATAAAATTAACTTTTTTACTTCCATTGCTTTGTTGGTCAATCTGAAATCTTTTAATATAATATTTTTTCTGATTTCCCTCAAGATAAACAACAGAAATTATTTTATCAGGATTGAACTTTTCAATTCTTATCATATCTTCATCAAAATGTGTTGATAAGTCGTAATTAACCAGTTTATAAGTTCCGTTCTGCATTATTGTAAGAATTTTATCATCACCTTTAAAAGCACCGAGGTATTCACCGCGTTGTTCTGTATTAAGGCGTTTCACAATATCGTCATACCAGATATCCCTAGCTCCAAGTGTAGAAACGCCCTCTTCTCTCTGAATAATATTTTTAACTATATGGCGTGTAAGAATATTCCCTTTCGAACTTCTTCCTTTTATAGTCAGATCGCTAAAATCATATTCAAAAGCTAACTTTTTAAGTTTGGGTTTTGGTTTTAAATTAACTTTTACAATCTCTGCTTCACCATTAGGATTAGCAGTAAAATACAAAATTTTTGTACCTTCAGTACCCTTAGTCAGGTTATACTCTTTATCTCGTGTTATTCCTTTTACAGGAAAGCGTTTTACCATAGTTTTTCCTCTTCTGCCATCGCGATAGACCATATTATAAATTGTCCGGTCATCATTTTTCTTAAAAACATCAATATGAACAATAACTTTCCCAACAAATGTTTTTGTTGAAACTTTGGTCACCAAAAAAATACCATCCGACCGAAATACGATAATATCATCAATATCAGAGCAATCACAAACATATTCATCTTTTTTAAGGGAAGTACCTGAAAAACCTTCTTCACGGTTAACATAAAGTTTTTGTGAAGCGGCTGCAACCATAGTTGCCTGTATAGTATCAAAATTTCGTATTTCGGTTTTTCTTTCCCTGCCTTTACCGTATTTCTTTTTTATTTGCTTATAAAAATTTATTGCATAATCAATCAGATGCTCAAGATGATTATTTACTTCATCAATCTCAAATTCAATACCTTTAATAATTTCATCGGCTTTGAATGAACTGTATTTTGATATTCTTTTGATTTTTATTTCAGTTAACCTGATAATATCTTCTTTTGTGATTTCCCTGAAGAATTTGTTTTTAAACGGCTTTAATCCCTTATCAATACTCTCTAAAACCGATTCCCAAGTTTTACATTCTTCAATATTACGATATATCCTTTCTTTAATAAAAATCTTTTCCAGAGAGGAAAAGTGCCATTGTTCCTGAAGTTCATTTTTTCTGATCTCCAGTTCCATTTTAAGAAGCGACACTGTATTATTTACTGAAGTTCTTAGTATTTCTTTAACTCCGGCAAATTTAGGCTTACCCTTTTCAATTACACATGAATTAGGAGAAATTGAAATTTCGCAATTAGTAAATGCATATAAAGCATCAATGGTTTGATCGGGTGAAACACCAGGTGCAAGATGGATAATTATTTCAACATCTTCGGCTGTATTATCATCAATTTTTTTGATCTTTATCTTACCCTTGTCATTAGCTGAAACAATTGAATCTATTAAATTAGTTGTATTTGTCCCGAAAGGAATTTCAGTAATAACCAATGTTTTTTTATCCCGTTGATTAATTTTTGCTCTTATTCTAACCTTTCCTCCCCTAATTCCATCGTTATACCTTGAAAAATCTGCCATACATCCGGTTTGAAAATCAGGGAAAATCTCAAAATCCTTTTCTTGTAAAACATTTACAGAAGCATCAATCAGTTCATTAAAATTATGAGGTAAAATTTTTGATGCCAGGCCAACTGCAATACCTTCCACACCTTGTGCAAGCAACAAAGGAAATTTAACAGGTAACGAAACAGGTTCTTTGTTTCTTCCGTCATAAGACAACTTCCATGAGGTTGTTTTGGGATTAAATAAAACATCAAGTGCAAATTTGGATAAACGAGCTTCAATATAACGCGGAGCTGCGGCACCATCACCGGTCAGGACATTTCCCCAGTTCCCTTGTGTATCGATCAGCAGGTCTTTTTGTCCTAATTGTACCAGTGCATCACCTATTGAAGCATCGCCATGCGGATGATATTTCATGGTATGACCAATAATGTTTGCAACCTTGTTATATCTTCCATCATCAAGCTCTTTCATTGCATGCAAAATTCGCCGGTGAACGGGTTTTAGGCCATCATAAATATCAGGAACCGCCCTTTCGAGAATCACATACGAAGCATAATCCAAAAACCAGTTTTCATACATTCCCGAAAGATGAATAGTTTTGTGCAACTCGCCGGAACTATTCTTGCTTTCCTCAAAATTTTGTTCCAGATCTTTATTTTCTTCTTTTATATCCATTAATTTGTTAGTTTTCCTTATATATTTTTCTTTTTTTCTATCAGGCTAAAGCCCGTTTGTTGTTTCTTCTTCTTACGAATTGGCTAACCCCGACTGACTTGCCCCGACTGACTAGCCCCGACTTTTAAGTCGGGGAACGAAACGCAATACTGACCTGAGCCAGGGCTTTAGCCCTCATATCTCTTATTTCCAGATTCTTATAATTAACACTTCTGCTGCTAAAAAAATCAGCGCTAAAATAATAAATAACTTCCAAAGTTGTATTCCTTTGTTTAAATCTATCAACGCCTGTGATAACGTCCTGTCACCAACATCAAGAACCAAAAAATTTCTTAAATTATTACTGCTGATAATGTTATTTAAATCATCAATCTTATACGAGCCGAGATTTGATTCCCTGCGATCGTAATTAAATGAAATACCGATAATATTTTTCTCACCATTCATTAACAGGTAGTTACCTGCTTGTTTAATCTGATCATACATGTTCAGGCGTAAGCTGTTATTAATATATTTTTGTCCGGGTATTATTTCAAAATCAGCATTCTCCATTTTAATCTTATAAACATTATCCTTTTTAAGCTGCGCCTGATTAAGCTCAACATATTCATTACTTCCTATTGTATAAAATAATCTATTTCCAATATCGCTTAACAAAGCAATTTTATACATAACAGGTACAAATATTGCATGTTTTGTAAAATTACTAAAAGAGGTTTCAAAAGGCACAGCAAAAAGATATAATTTCCCATATCCGAATGGTACAACGCTTAAAAACTCATCTCCATTTTGTATTTTCAATAATGGTTCAATTTCAGACCGGCTTAAGCGGGTAAATTTAAAATGTTTTAAAACTACAGGTAAATCTATGATTCTGTTATCTTTCCTGTTAGTTGTGGGATCATCTTCAAAAACATCATTAAATATTTCGTTATCATAATTTATATAATCAACTTTGGTATTAAAAGTATCCAAACCTGAATACCAGGCAGCATTCATTGTTAATAAAAAGTTTTTATACGAATCAAAATTCATTTTTCCGGAAGGAAGAACAACCAGTGACCCACCATTTTCAACAAATCGTTTTAATTCCTGTCCTAAACCCGATGAAATCTCATCCAGCTTGTTGATAATTATCAATTTATAGTTTTTTAGCGATGAATAATCAAGATAAATCCTGTGTGAATTATCAAATACAAAGGATGTATCTCCTCCGAAAAGTGCTTTCAGATATATATTTTCTTCTGTGCCATTAATACATAAAACAGGTATTTTATCAGATACAAAATATGAAAAATAAAAAATATCATCATAAATAACCGGGTAATCGGTAATTTCAATAAAACCGTTTTGAATACCTGTTTCGTAATTAGTAAACCGCAGAATTATTTCCGTTTCAGAACCTGCTCTTACATCAACGCTTGCTATAGCTTTTTGATTGCCGTTTATCTTTAATTTTACAGGTATCTTTTCCATATCATTATCATAATTATTTTTTATTCTAACGCTTAGTTTTTCATTTTGATTAATATGATGAACGGGCGATTCAAACCAGCAACTGTCAATATACAGATTGCCGGTGTTGCCGGGATAAACCGGAACAAAATAATTAATTATGGTGGTGTCCTCATCAATCCGGTCAATATCGGAAATACTTATCTGAAGATCAGATATAAGATAAGATATTTTATTTTCTGTTTGACAAGTAGAAAATCTATCGTTTTGACGTTTTACAACGTCTGAGATATTTTTTACCGAAGGTGAAACCTGAATCTCATCAAGCATTTCAATAAATTCATCCCTGCTTACAAAACGCTGATGCCTGCCTTCAAAATCATTTGTAAGTATTTGAAAAAGGTCGGAAGAATTATAAACCCCTGCAATTTCGGCAGCTTTATTTTTCGCCTCATCAATCAAAAATCCATCAGTTGACCTTGCTTCCATGCTAAACGAATTATCAATAAAAATACTTACTGCACTTTTTTCATCCTGACTAATAATATTTTTTGATAATGGAATATAAGGTTGGGCAAATGCCAGAACAAGACAAATAATGGCAAGTACCCGCAAAATAAGAATAATCAAATGCTTCAGTTGGGATTTCTTTTTGGTTTCCTGCTTTAATTCCCTGAGAAATTTAACATTTGTAAAATAGACCTTTTTAAACTTTCTGAAATTAAATAAATGAATAATCACCGGAATAGACACCGCAAAAAGTCCGAATAAAAAATAAGGATTTACAAATTCCATAATAAATACTACTCCAAAATTTTATACTATTTTGATATTATATGCTTTAACCAATTCCAGCTATAACAAGCTATGGAAAAGCAAAATTAATTATAAATATTTTTCCTGCATGTTTAAGTTATTAACATTCTTTTAATTGCTTTACTTTTTTCCTTATTTTAGCACACAACGTCTTAAATTTATTGGTCAAAATTTAAATCAATAACTAAAAAAATAAATTATTACAATTGATTAGTGAAATACCCAAAAATGATAAAAAATGAAATTAACAGTTCTTGTTGACAATAATACTCTGATTGATCGGTATTTCTACGGCGAACCAGGAGCATCTTATTTTATTGAAGATGAAGGTAATAAAATTTTATTCGACGTAGGATATTCTAATGTGTTTATTAAAAATGCACAAAAGCTAAATATTGATCTATTAAATTTAGATTTTGTGGTTCTTTCTCATGGACACCTCGATCATACCTGGGGTTTAGATCCTCTAATCAGACTCTATACAGAAGCAATAATAGAAAACTTAAATCACAAGAAGCCCATCATCATAGCTCATCCTTTAACATTTTATTCTAAAAAAATTAATGGTTTGAATGAAATAGGTTCTATTATTTCAGAAGTGAAGTTATCTAAGCATTTCAATATTAAATTGAGTAAAGAACCCGTATGGCTAACAAAAAAACTTGTTTTTCTTGGAGAAATAGAAAGAAAAAATAATTTTGAAGCTAAAATACCAATTGGTAAAATTGTGATAAACAACTCTGAAAATGATGATTATTTATTAGATGATTCTGCTTTAGTTTATAAGTCATCAACAGGTTTGATTATTATTACAAGTTGTTCTCATTCAGGAATTTGTAATATTATAGAATATGCAAAAAAGATTTGTGAGGAAAATAGAATAGCAGATATAATCGGAGGATTTCATTTACTTGATCCTTCAAAGGAACAATTACAAAGCACTTTAGAATACATGAAAAAATTGAAACCCTATAAAGTTCATGCTTGTCATTGCACTGATTTGAATTCAAAGATAGCATTATCGAAAGTAATAAATCTCAGAGAAGTGGGTGTTGGATTAAAACTTGAGTATAAATAATTATATATGAATTAGGTGCTAATGTCGCACAAATTTTAGAATATAATGGAAACAAAGCCGGATATTAAATATAGAATATTAAATATTACATGTTTGCTTTTCAACAATTAATTCACTATATTTGCATAAATCAATAATAATCATTTAAAATGGAAAACCCTAATAAAGAAGAAATAATTAAAATAATCCTGAACCATTTGACAAAAGAGCAAAAAGATCAATCAATTATTTATTTGAATTATGAACCATACAAAAGTGGAGATATTATCAATATTGGCAAAAGGAGTATTAAAGTAAAAAAAACCAGCTATTTGGCATTTGTAGATCTCCAACCTCGCCTAAACTGGGGGCATTCATGCATATATATTCTGATTGATTCTAAGACATTTGAAACCGAATTGTTTCATGAGCAGTTTCCTGTTTTTTATGAAGATTATCCGGAAAGCTACAGAGTGCTCTTAAGATATGGATCAAAACCTTCTGATGATAGGCATTTTAATGTTTACGATTAGTGAACTTAACATTCGCTAAAAATACTTTTTGTAAAAAATATTTTCTGTAAATAATTCCTTTTATATAAAATCCGATTTATTATATTATTATTTAGATTGATTTTAAATTCAATTTTTCTTCTTCGTATGGGGTTACTTTTTATCAATTTTCGGAACTAATATATAGTAAATTTATACTGAATTTATTAAAAAATAAAAGTATATTAATATTTAAACAAACTTAAAACAGGAGGTAATAATGAAAATTAAAAATGAAATTAAAAGTAAAATTAAGAATGAAGTTCTTAGTGGACTGAGAAGAATGAACTGTCAGAAAGCATTCAATATTTATTTAAAGAATGATATAATAGATACTGGAGTTAAAATGAATGCAGGTTTACAAAAAATTGACATCCCCAAAAAAACTGCCTTTGTTCTTATTGATGAGGCTCCAACTTTAAACTGGGCACATCCCTGTGAACATATTTTATGTGATTCTGAAACCGGAGAAATATATAATAGAATAAAAGCAAGCTTCCCTCCGTCAGAATTTATAAGAAATCCGGAAAGTTTTGAGGATATTCACACTCCTGTCAAAAGAAAAAATGTGTTAAAAGACAGGAAACTTTCTACTTCACCTATTCCGGCAATAACAAATGCATTAAATAATGCCAGGGGCGACAGGTATGCTATATTGTTTTCCGGTGAGTCAGACAACAGACATGTTAATGATATGGAATTTCTTTACCGGACCCTTATTGATATTTATGGCTTTGATGCCAATAAGATCACGGTTTTAAATCATGATGGCACACTAAATTATAATGGTGGCCCAAAACCGGTCAATAATTGGCCTGGAGATAATACGGCTTACCAGATGCCTGTTGATGATGAAGGAACAGGTGTTGCTCTTGAAAATGCCTTAGATGATCTGAAAACAGAATTAAAAAAAGATGATTTTCTGTTCATACATTCAAATAATCATGGATATGGCCCACCAGATCCATTATACCCTATAAGTGGTTTATGTGCCTATAAAAATATAGGTTGGGTTGAATATTCTTCCACTGATTTTGGGAATAAACTAACTGAGTTACCTGAATTTGCAGTATTAATGGTGATGATGGAACAATGTCATTCCGGTGGATTTGAAGATGCAGTAATTGATAACAGCACTGCAAAATGGACTCATTTTTCAGCAGCATGCGAAGAAGACAGAAATTCTAACGGAGGGGCAGATTTTGACCCGTTTGCATTGGATTGGATTGCTGCAGTAACTGGTCAATACGCAGATGGTGGCGCTCTTTCACAGGTGGTTGATACAAATACTGACGGAAGGATTTCTGCAGCTGAAGCACATACTTACGCTGATGATGTTGTAGTTGCACATTGGGGTTATTTGGATACACCGGTAGAAGCTGAATCACCTGCCGGGGCAGGAGATAATATTTTTCTTGGTTATCCTGCTCATGACTTATATTTACGAGATAATCTTAAAGATCATGGCCGTGAACCTCTTATTGATGGTGGTATTTCATGCAGCCCTGATGTAATAATTTTTAATCAGGAATTACTTAATCCCGAAGCTGTTTTGGGAACTACTTTAGCACTTAGTCAGGCAAATCTTGGTGAACCGGTGGAATTCGGACAAAACAATTACATCTATCTCAGAGTTCATAACAGAGGAAATAATGCTACCGGAGGAACAGCCAGCGTATATTGGTCACCCCCTTCAACTTTTCCAACTCCAGCTTCATGGAATCTTGTTGATCAAATAACTATCCCATCTGTTCCTTCAAATAGTGTTAAAGTTGTTGGTCCGGTGGTTTGGCCTTCAGGTGATATTCCTGCTAAGGGACATTATTGTTTTATTGCATTGGTAAACAGCGGTAATGATCCTGCACCAGACCCTGCCACTATTCTTTCGATAAATGATTTTTACAACTTCATTAGGGGAAATAATAATGCAACATGGAAAAACTTTGATGTGATAGATATGTTTGCAGGCTCAGTTAACAGTCTTAATTTCCATATACAAGGATGGTCAGGTAATAGTATTTATTCAGACCTTCAAATTGATCTGAGTTCTTTACCAGCAGGTATGGAAGTGAATTTGAAGATATTAAAAAGATTATGTATTGAGGCTTCAACTGATGGTTTATCAAAAACTAACGAATCAACACTTTACTTTTATTATAGTGTCTTATCTGGAAGAAAATCTTATTTGCGTAATATCAAATTGAAATCAAACGATAATTGTATAGCCAAACTGGAGTTTATCTTGCCTGATTCAATACCGGATGGAGGATATGAGATATCAGTAGCACAATTAGTTGATAACCTCGAAATGGGTCGTATTACTCAATTACTCGCTGTGGGAGATCATCCATTTATAGCAAATAAAAACACAAAAGAACTGCATAACAATAATTGCCAATGGGTAAAAAAGATGAATAGCAAAAATAAAATTGCCTACAAAGAAATCCCACGTGCCATTAAACATAATTATAATGGCTGCAGGTATTGTTTACCAGATTATGATACAGATTAACCCGTTTTATTCATACAAGAACATAGTGAATTGTATGAATGTGCGATGGATAGAGGAAAGCAAAACGGGAAACCCCGATTTAGAAATACCCAAATTTGGGGATTGAAAAGAAACCAAATTTGATGGTATTTCTTAATCGTAGAAAATTCGTGAATTTTCCGGGTTAATATTTGTTTTTCTAAAAAATATTATTCAAAACTATCTTTTTGTAACTTTGCCCGGAATTTTTATCAATAATAAATGAAAGTTTCGGGCTTTACAATTATCAGAAACGGAATCAAATTTGATTTTCCGATCGTTGAGGCAATAAAATCCATTCTTCCGGTTTGCGATGAAATGATTGTGGCAGTTGGCAACTCAGAGGATGATACACTGGGATTAATTAAAAGTATAGATTCAGAAAAGATCAGGATTATTGAAACCATCTGGGATGATTCTTTAAGAGAAGGAGGAAAAGTACTGGCTGTTGAAACCGATAAAGCATTTCATGCCATTTCTCCTGACAGTGATTGGGCATTCTATATTCAGGCTGATGAAGTAATTTCGGAAAAAGATATGCCGGCAATAAAGGAAGCAATGTTAAAATGGAAAGATAATCCAAAAATTGAGGGCTTACTTTTTAAACATATTAATTTTTACGGTTCGTTTGATTATATTGCCGATTCAAGAAAATGGTTATATAACCAAATTCGTGTTATCAGAAATGATAAACAAATCCATTCATGGAAAGATGCCATGAGTTTCAGGAAAAATAATAAACTCTTAAAAGTTAAACCTGTAAATGCAACTGTTTATCACTATGGCTGGGTAAAACATCCGAAAGCACAGCAAGCTAAACGTGAAGCTTTTGAAAAACTATGGCATAACGATGATTATGTTGAAAAATATATTGCTCAAACAAATGAATTTGATTATTCAAAAATTGATATACTTAAAAAATTTGAAGGTGAACATCCCGAGGTTATGAAAGAAAGGATTAACAAACAAAACTGGACTTTCGACTTTGATCCAACCCAAGGAATAAAACTCTCGCCCAGACTAAGATTCCTTAATTATCTGGAAAAAGCAACCGGTTTGGAAATCGGACGACATAAAAATTATAAGAAGATATAAATTGGAAATTAGAAATTGGAAATTAGAAAATCTAAATTCCAAAATCTTAATTCTTAATTCTAAATTCTAAAATCTAAAATCTCAATTCTTTTTTGTTAATTTAGCAACGCATTCAAACAGCGACTAAATGGCTATTTCTTATAACAAATTTATACTATTACTTTTTGTATTGCTCTTTTCGAACACCAGTATTGCACAGGATACAAATCTCCTTATCCTTCCTGATACCACTTACGAAATTACCGACCCAGATTTCGAACTAATCATGGCAGCAAGCCAAGGAGATACCTCTAAAGTTATAGCCCTGCTGGAAATAGGTACGGATGTAAACACAACAACTTACGATGGAGTTACTCCCTTGATGTACGCTGCACAAAACGGTCACCTCAGCACTGTTGAAATTCTTATTGACAGCGGAGCCAATGTAAATGCCTTACCCTATAATCAGGTGAGTGCACTCTTGGGGGCTTGTATTGCCGGACATATTATGATTACTAACACTTTGATTCTGAACGGCGCTGATGTTAATACGAAAAATCCTGACCATATAACACCCCTTATGTATGCCGCTGCTTTTAATAATGTTGCACTAACTGATGTCCTGATATTTTACGGCGCTAATATGAATCAAAAGGATTTACAGGGAAATACGGCTCTGCTGTACGCAGTTTATTACAATAACCTTGAAATCACCGAACTGCTTCTTAATTACGGTGTAAACATTGATACAGCAGATAATAATGGATTTACTCCTTTAATGGTTGCAGCACAAAACGGTTATCTCCAAAACGTGGATTATTTGATCCATAAAGGAGCTAATATCGAAACAACAAATGAAAATAATTTAACAGCGCTTTCTTTAGCCATCATCAACAGGTATTATGAAATTGCCAGACTCCTGCTCGATAACGGAGCGAATGCTAACCACTCAATCTCGAAAGCAAGAAATCAAATGTCTATTGCCAAGGAATTCGGTGGGAAATATTTCAGACAATTACTTACTGAATACGGAGCAAAAAAAAATCCAAAACCAAGAATTGATAAATTATTGATCAGAGCTGATTTTAACGGGAATATTAATGATTTTATGACAGGCGGAAATGTATGCCTCAACGAATCGAAATACGGATTGCAACTTCAATTGGGATATAAAACACGACCATGGGTAAGAAGCGTGCTGTACGAAGTGGATGAAAAAACATTTTACCAGTTCTGGGAAAAACGATCATGTGCGAATCTTGGTTTGGGTAAACTTTTTGTTCTGCAAAGATCATCCCGGAAAAATTACGGTGGTATTGTTATTGGAGTTAATGGCGTTTATACTTACGGTAATTTCCGGGGTTCAAACAAAAAACCCGAAAACCGCTTCCTTGTAGTTCCTGAAGCAGGTTTTTTTTGGAATTATGAAAAACTCAGCTTAAAATTGAATTATGAATATATGAAACTAAAAAACACAAAGGTTTCACCACACAGGATTAATCTATCAGTGGGATTTATTATTAACATAGCAAAAGATAAAATAAAATTAAAGAAGGAGCCGGAGTTGTAGATATTAACTATTGTTCGATAAAGTCACGTTCTAACAATTTAAGATTTTAGAATTCAGATTTAAAATTTAAAATTTTGTTGATTATCAGCGGATTAAAAAATAAAAAATCTAAAATTTTATAAACATAATTGACTTTATGGACAAGCACTATTGTCTATTGATATAGAACAATTAACTTTAAACCATCTTTCAAAAATGATAAAAAAAAGAAGAATAATACTATTTCTATTAACATTGCAACTCCTTATCTTTAATAGCGGCTGTGAAAGGCAGGATACGGTTGACCTGAGTGAAATAGACTGCTCAGAATGTTACCAGAACAAACCGGAATGGGGACCCTTGAACATTACAGTGACCATTAACAGTCAAAATCCTTACGTACCTTTGAAAATCTATATTGGCAATTTCGAAGAAGGAAATCTCGATTGGATAGATACAGCTTATTTAAGCGATTTCCGGGTTGATGTTAAGCCTGACCAATATTATTCCGTTACAGCAGAATATAAAGATGGCGATAAAACTATTTTCGCTGTGGATGGTGATAAACTAAAGCTCAAACATACTTCCGACAAATGCGATGAAGCTTGTTATTATTTTAAAGGAGGCTATATTGATGTTAGATTTAGAAACTAATGATTGTGTGCCAAATAAACGGTTACCTTTTTGATTAATTTTTTTTAGTGAATATTCATTTATTTTGAAAGAAAATATAGAGATTAATTTTACTGTTTTCCACACACATAAATAAAGCTGAACATTTCAAGATATAATATTCTGAATAACAACATAATACAACTTGATCTTTTATGGTTTTGGGTGTCCAGAAAATTTAAAGAGAATTTTTTTGATAAACGTTAATATGTTATTAAATTAAGAGACCTCTGTGCAGATAGGTATCTTTATTATTGTACTTTTTTCTTAATAAAAAAGTACCAAAAAATCAAGGCTTATTAAAAATCAACTAAAAATGTAAATCCTCCGCTAAAAAATTCAAGCTACTTACAGTTCTGAAATTTAATAGATTTTTGTATAACGGATTTATCTATGTCATTATATATAAATTTATTAGCACACGAATTTTTCTTTACACTACAGATTTTCATT
>JAUWSB010000191.1 GCA_030610255.1 Bacteroidota bacterium | reverse complement strand
AAAAACTCCTGACCCGTATAATGCATATCAGTTTTCTCATCAATATCCTTACCGGTATTCAGGCAAATAAGAATATGATGAGCTTCATAATCCTTTTCATTTAAAAAATGAACATCATTAGTGGCTATAACCTTAACATTAAATTTTTTGGCAAGTTCAAGTAATGTTTTGTTTACGGTTTTTTGTTCAGGTATGCCACTATTCATTAATTCCAAATAATAATCTTCTCCAAAAATTTCAAGGTGTTCCTTTAAAACTTCTTCGGCTTTTTCAATTCTATGATTTATTATTGCAGTGGGCAATTCACCACCAAGGCAAGCAGTTGTTGCTATCAACCCCTCGCTGTATTCTTTTAGTAATTCCTTGTCAATACGTGGTGTATAATAAAAATGCTCTTTATAATATCCTAAAGAACTTAATTTTGATAAATTCCTATAACCTTGAATATTTTTTGCAAGAAGAATCAAATGATAACCGCTGCGGTCTTGTTGTCCCCTTTTCTCAAAACGACTGTGCGGTGCTACATATACTTCACAGCCTATAATTGGTTTTATTTTTTGTTTTTTTGCCTCAAAATAAAATTTTAATACCCCGTACATATTTCCATGATCGGTTATTGCCAGAGCATCCATACCATACTCTTTAGCTTTGGATATCAAATCGGGAATCCTGGTAGCTCCATCCAAAATTGAATACTGTGTATGTACATGTAAATGAGTAAAATCGGGCATCTTTTGATTTTTGATTTTTGATTTATATATTATGAGGTGTAAAATTAATTAAAAAGGAAAATATATATTGTTATGTTAATAAGTTTTAAAAGAAATATTTTTGTAGCTAATCAGTATTATAATAACAACCAATATTTTTAAGCAAATATTATTATTGAATTGGGGGTATCCATATGGACGCCCTACGGTTGTATGGGAAATAGGGAAATAAGGGAAATACAGGAAATATGGGTGTTAGTACCCTTATACCATTATACCTCTATACCCTTATTCCCCTTATACCATTTTTAAAAGCTATCCTTAAAGCCAGAAAATATGAATTGATTAATAAACTGATTAGTTACAATTTTTTTTAACAAATATTTTTTATTCTCATAAATAAATCGGAAATTTGCACCCATTTTAAAAAAATCATATATTAATATTAATAAAATTAAGAAATGCCAGCAAGAATCAGATTACAAAGAAAAGGTAAAAAAGGCAAACCCTTTTACCATATAGTAATTGCGGATGGTCGTGCACCACGGGATGGAAAGTTCATTGAAAAAATTGGCACTTACAACCCTCTCACCAAACCCGCAGACATTAAATTAAACTTTGACAAAGCAGTTGATTGGCTTAACAAAGGTGCTCAGCCATCAGATACTGTAAAAACAATTTTATCCTATAAAGGAGTTTTATACAAAAATCATTTGCTCAAAGGAGTTAAAAAAGGAGCAATTACAGAAGAACAGGCAGAAGCAAAGTTTCAGGCATGGCTTACTGAAAAAGAAGCTAAAATTACAGGTAAAATCAAGGAAACCGAACTTGCAGTCAAAGATGATAGTAAAAAACGTCTTGAAGCTGAAGTAAAAATTAATGAAGCAAGAGCTGCCGAAATAGCCAAGAAAAAAGCTAAAGAAATTGAAGAAAAACGAAAAACTGATAAAGCTAAAGAACCACCTGAAGCTGAAGCTATAACCGAAACCAAAACCGAAGAAACCAAACCTGAAGAACAAATTCAGGAAACATCAGAAAAAGTTGAAGTGAAAGTTGAAGAAAAAGTTGAAGAAAAAGTTGAAGTGAAAGTTGAAGTGAAAGTTGAAGTGAAAAATGAAGAAGTAAAAGAAGAACCTAAAACGGAAGAGAATATAGAGGAAAAAACGGAAGATAAGGTAGAGGAAAAGACCAAAGAAAAAACAGAAGAATAAAAAATTCATTTAATAAAAAATTTACAGGCTAAGGAAATTATGCTTTCTTAGCCTTTTTTTTTAAATTTGACCATTATAAATTCTGAAGGATGAATAAAAATGATTTTTTTTATTTAGGGAGAATTGTTAAAGCTTATGGAAAAAAAGGTGAACTAAATGTAGTTCTTGACACTGACAAGCCTGAAAATTATAAAGATTTAAAATCTGTTTTTTTAGATTTAAAAGGTAATTTAATTCCTTATTTTATTGAAAAAATCCAGATTAAAAATAATAAAGCCATTATTAAGCTTAAAGATGTTTTAACTCCTGAAATTGCTGAGATGTTTGTCAATGCTGAAATTTTTCTTCCTTTAGATCAGCTTCCAAAACTCACAGGTAATAAATTTTATTATCACGATATAATCGGATATACAATTATAGACAAGACTTATGGAAGCATTGGAAAAGTTGAAAAAGTGCTTGATCTTCCTCAGCAGGCAATTTTGCAGATAAAATATAAAAATAAAGAGATACTTGTACCGATTACAGACGAAATCATCAAAATAGTTGACCGGAATAATAAACAAATTAAAATTGAAGCTCCCAAAGGATTGATTGAAATTTATTTGTAATTATTACATTGATTTGAATGTTAAACATAAAAAATTATTACCACATGAAAAAGCAAGTTCCGTTAATTTATTTTTTGATATCAGGTATTATTAGCCTCAACATTATTTTTAGCAGTTGTTCGTCACATAAAGAAGAACCAATAAAAATTGCTATCTCAAAAGCCAAACCCGAGAAATATTACGGTAGTTATGCAAAATGGCTTAAAAAAGCCGATTCAACCATTGAATGTATTGGTATGTATTTTATTCCAATTGATTCGGCACTTTTAATTCTTGAAAATTGTTCGGGTTTATTGCTGACGGGCGGACCAGATGTATTTCCGGGAGAATATAATAAAGCATTTGATACAACAAGATGTGGAACAATAGATTATAAACGTGATACTTTAGAATTTGCTTTAATAAAAAAAGCAATGGACTTGAATATTCCGATACTTGGAATTTGCCGTGGAGAACAAATTTTAAATATATCAATGGGTGGAAGCCTCATTGTTGATATTCCTTCCGATTTTGACACAGTTGTGGTTCACAGGTGTAAAGACACTAAAAATTGTTTCCATAATGTTCAGATTGAACCGGGTTCAAAATTGTTTTGGGCAAGCAATATAAATTCCGGTATTGTTAATAGCAATCATCATCAGGCTGTGGATAAACTTGCAGATAAATTCAAAGTAACTGCCCGTTCTGGCGATGGTTTGATTGAAGCCATTGAATGGAAAGAGCCTCATGGAAAACCGTTTCTTATTGCAGTTCAGTGGCATCCCGAAAAAATGAATTCCGATAATCTGTTATCTCTTCCAATTGCTGAATATTTTTTGCAGGAAGCCCGATTATTTAATGAACGGCAACTGGCAGGAGAATAAAATTCAGGTATTATGTTGTTTTTTACTTTCTTGTTAATTCAATTATCAGGGAATTATGTTCAGGATATTGTCTAACCAGGTTTTCCCTGTTTCCAAGTTCAAAATCATCAAAATGAAATCCGGGAGCAACCGTACAACCAATAAGTGAAAAGGAATTATTATCAATAACTTTTGCAGCAAACCACGATTCTTTTGGGACAACTGCCATTAGTTCTTCTTTTTTTTCAGGATTATTTCCTAAAACAATTTTTTTAAGATTTCCATCTTTATCAAACAAATAAATTATTATGGAAGTGCCGGCATAAAAATGCCATATCTCATCGGATTTAATTTTATGAAAAGCTGAAAAATCATTTCCGTCAAGAAGGTAATATATTGCTGTGGAATAATTTCTGTCGTCTTTGAAACGGGAAGGTAAATGTTCATTTTTTATCACTTCATCAGCTCTGTATATTTCTTTAAAATAACCTCCTTCAGGATGTTTTGTCAGTTCTAATTTTTTTATCCAGTATTTTGCTGATTTTTGCATTATTTATTTTTCTTTTTAACATATTCAACCTGTTCATTAAAAACATAAATCAAGCGAAATGTAAGAACATTATTGTATTGCTTGCGTGTCCATGAAGTACCTGCCAGGGAATAAAATTCTCTGGTCCTGATTTTTGCAAGTGAATATGCATATCTGATATTGAACTTCAGCTTTTTCCAAACACGGAAACGAATATCTATTAACCAATTAAAATCATTTTTATTAAAAAATACTGAGTCGGAGTAAGGTGGCTGGATTCCACCATGTTCAATTTCCTTAGTGCTAACCAGTCGTCCCCATGAAAAACCCGTACCAGCAGAAAATAAATTCTTTTCGGTAAAATGCACTAAAACAGGAACCTCAACATAATTCAATTTCAAATTATATTCGCCTGTATAAAGTGTATCATTATATTGAGGACGCTGATAAGCCCCTTTTTGAGAAAATATGGTTTCAAGGCTTATTGACCATTTTTTTT
>JAUWSB010000202.1 GCA_030610255.1 Bacteroidota bacterium | reverse complement strand
ACGTGCCTGAACGAGTGATTAAATTTTCGCCTTCGCTTCTATCTGTCATGTGACCGATGATTGAAATACCTTCTATGTCTTTGATTTTTTCATAATCACTATGTTTGATTGTAAAAAGAAGCTCATAATCTTCTCCACCATTTAAAGCGGCAGTTGTAGGGTCAATTTTAAATTCTTCAGCTACACTTGCAGTTGTTATATCAATCGGAATTTTTTCTTCGTATAAATTACATCCGAGATTTGAATCCTTGCATAAGTGCATTATTTCGGAAGCCAAACCATCTGAAATGTCAATCATTGAAGTTGGCTTGATATTATGTTCTTTAAGTTTTTCAATAATATCAATCCTGATTTCGGGTTTTAGTTGCCGTTCAAGTATATAATCATTTCCTGCAAGGTCGGGTTGCATTTTAGGGTCGGCTTTATAAACCTGTTTTTCGCGTTCAAGCAATAATAGTCCCATGTATGCTGCTCCAAGGTCACCGGTAACGCATAATAAATCGCCTTTTTTTGCAGTGCTGCGGTAAATAATATCTTTTTTGTCAACTTCGCCGATTACTGTGATGGCAATAAAAAGCCCCGAAACACTTGAGGTGGTATCACCGCCAACAACATCAACATTGTATTTTTCACAGGCAAGATAAATCCCTGAATAAATTTCTTCAATTGCCTCAACAGAAAAACGGTTTGATATAGAAATCCCGATTATTATTTGTTCCGGTTTGCCGTTCATGGCAATTATATCCGAAAAGTTTACTATGGCTGCTTTATATCCCAAATGTTTTAAAGGATAATATGTAAGGTCAAAATGAACACCCTCAATCAGCAGGTCGGTTGTTACCAATGTAAATTTATTCCTGTTTTTTTCAATAACAGCCGTATCATCACCTACGCCTTTAATAGTGCTTTTATTTTTTAATTTTATGTTTTTGGTAAGGTGGTCAATCAATCCGAATTCACCTAATTCGGAAAGTTCTGTTCTGGGGGTATTTTGTTTTGACATTGGAAAAATATTTTATTTACTGATGATTATTTGCAAAAATATGAAAAATGAGATAGATTGAGAATAAATCCTGGATTAATTCCTGAAGGTTTAAGTTGATGAATGATTTTTTAGATTAAAAACTGTTTTAGTTTTATAACAATAATTTTGTGTACTTTTGTATGCTATTTTTTAATAAAACTTAATCTAAATAGTCCTTGCACGAAAACTCAGTGTTTGATAAGAAAACGTCAAGAACATCCCGATAGCAATCGGGATGCGAAATCTTAAAACTCAGGAGTCCATACGGATGACTGGGTTTTAAGATGAGTATAACGCAGTTATTGGCGTTTTCTTGCAAACACTAAATAAGCTACATTGGTTCTATCAAAATGAATTCAGATAAAAACAACATAATTGATGAGGTAACCCAGGGGGAATATAAATACGGGTTTGTAACTGATATTGAAATGGAAATGGCTCCCATGGGCTTGAATGAAGATACCATTAGATTTATTTCTAAAAAGAAGAACGAGCCGGATTTCCTGCTTGAATTTCGTCTGAAAGCATTCAGCTACTGGAAAACCCTGAAAATGCCGCGATGGGCACATCTGAAAATTCCTGAAATAAATTTTCAGGATATTATTTATTATGCTGCTCCAAAGAAAAAGAAAGAATTGGATAACATTAATAAGGTTGACCCTGAATTACTTGAAACTTTTAATAAACTCGGCATATCGCTTGAGGAACAAAAACGTCTGACAGGAGTGGCAGTTGATGCAATAATTGACAGTGTTTCTGTAAAAACCACTTTTCAGGATACACTTGCAAAGCATGATATAATTTTTTGTTCGTTTACCGAAGCAGTTCAAAATCATCCTGAACTTGTGAAAAAATATTTTGGAAGTGTTGTCCCTTACACTGATAATTATTTTGCAGCATTAAATTCTGCTGTTTTCAGCGACGGCTCTTTTTGTTATATTCCAAAAGGTGTTCGTTGCCCGATTGAACTTTCAACGTATTTCAGGATTAATGCTGCAAATACAGGTCAATTTGAAAGAACTCTGATTATTGCTGAAGAAGGAAGTTATGTTAGCTACATGGAAGGTTGCACAGCTCCTATGCGTGATGAAAACCAAATGCATGCGGCAATTGTGGAAATTATTGTTCTGGATGACGCCGAAGTTAAATATTCAACTGTTCAGAACTGGTACCCGGGTAATAAAGAAGGAAAAGGTGGTATTTACAATTTCGTTACAAAAAGGGGAATATGTAAAGGAAAAAATTCAAAAATATCCTGGACACAAGTTGAAACCGGCTCGGCAATTACGTGGAAATATCCGGGTTGTATTTTGAAGGGTGATAATTCGGTCGGGGAATTTAATTCGGTGGCTGTTACAAACAATTATCAACAGGCAGATACCGGCTCAAAGATGATTCATATAGGAAAAAATACAAAAAGTACAATAATTTCAAAAGGAATTTCAGCAGGTCACAGCAACAATAGTTACAGAGGACTTGTTAAAATTTCTAAAAAAGCTGAAAACTCAAGGAATTATTCGCAATGCGACTCTCTGCTTTTGGGTGATAAATGCGGGGCACATACATTTCCATATATTAATGTAAAAAACAAATCCTCGGTTGTTGAACATGAAGCGACAACATCAAAAATTTCAGATGACCAGTTGTTTTACTGCAACCAGCGAGGAATAGATACAGAAAGTGCAATAGGGCTGATAGTTAATGGCTATGCCAGAGAAGTTTTAAAAAAGCTTCCAATGGAGTTTGCAGTTGAAGCTCAAAAACTTTTACAGATTACTCTTGAGGGAAGTGTGGGGTAGGCTGGATACTGGATCAAGTATCAATTAGATAAAAACACAAACACACACAAAATATGTTACTGAATATTCGAAATTTACATGTTTCTATCGAAGGTAAAGAAATTGTAAAGGGTTTAAATCTTGGTGTGAACAATGGTGAGGTTCATGCAATTATGGGACCTAACGGAACCGGGAAAAGCACGTTGGCAATGGCTATTGCCGGAAAAGGTGAATACACAATCACCCAAGGGGAAATAATTTACAAGGGAAAAAACATTAATAATATGCCGCCTGAAGACCGTGCAAGGGAAGGAATTTTTCTCGGATTTCAATATCCTGTTGAAATCCCGGGTGTAAGTATTACTAATTTTATGCGAACGGCAATTAATGAGCATCGTGAATACAAAGGACTTCTACCGATTTCTGCTCCTGAGTTCCTCGCAAAAATGGAAGACAAAAAGAAACTTGTTGAAATTCAATCCAAGCTGACAAACCGTTCTGTAAATGAAGGATTTTCAGGTGGTGAAAAAAAGAAAAACGAAATTTTTCAGATGGCTATGCTTGAACCGACTTTGTCAATCTTGGATGAAACCGATTCAGGGCTGGATATTGATGCTTTAAGGGTTGTGGCTAACGGTGTTAATAAACTGCGAACCAACGAAAATGCTTTTGTAATCATTACTCATTACCAGCGACTGCTGGAATATATTGTTCCTGATTTTGTGCATGTTTTGTATGATGGAAGAATAGTAAAATCAGGAGGGAAAAGACTTGCAATTGAACTGGAAGAAAAGGGTTATGACTGGATAAAAAAAGAATTTGAAAATGAATAAACAAAATAAAAATATTGCACTGAAGAATAAGTTGATAAATCTTTATGAAGAGAATAAAAATTTAATCTTCAAAAATGAACCTCAATATATTTCAAATTTAAGAAATCAGGCAATTGAAAAATTTTATCAATTAGGATTTCCAACAACAAAGATGGAAGGATGGAGGAATACGGACCTTACAAAAGCCCTGTCAAAAAATTATAATCATTTTTTTAGCTCAATTCAGGATAATGTAAATGTTGAAGAACTATTCAAATGCGAAATTCATAATT
>JAUWSB010000019.1 GCA_030610255.1 Bacteroidota bacterium | reverse complement strand
CTAATACGACTGAACTTCCTACATGACCAAGTCCACAAAAAAATGTTATCCATAATGTTCTTATTATTGACCATTTCCTGGCTTTTGACATTACAATAAAAGGCAGGTAATGATCAGGTCCGAATAAAGTGTGAAAAAAGGCAATTGATGCAGATGTTGCTATTAGTATGGATAATTCGTTTGACATAATTTTTGTAATTGATAAGTTATTCTTTTATCTTGTATTCAAACATCAATCATCCTGAACTCAGTTGGTTCTGGAACTCCTTTAAAATCTTCAATATACTTTTGTGAAATTTTATCAAAACAAGTATTTTTTCGTTCTCCATATAAATTAAAATAATCAGCTTTTACTTTATCGTAAAATTTTTCACTCATTACAATCCTGTTAGCTTTTGCTTTTGACATTAATCGGGCAGTTAAATCAATATCCTGTCCGTAATAATCATTAGCTCCTTTTAAAAAAGTAATATTATAAACTTCCGTGCAATAATGAATCGAAACCTTACAGTTAAGAAATACATCTTCAATTGGGTAATTTTTAATATTATCAATAGTAGCATAAATCTCTTCCAGCAAAGCAAAATAATCGTTATATGTTGATTTTGCCTTTAAATCTTCATCAGGAATATAAAGCATTATTTCATCTCCTATCCCTTTAACAACATTATCAGGAAAGTCATTTAAAAAAGAAATAAAGTTAAAAGTGTTGTTTAGTTTTTTGCCCCATTCTGCTAAACTTGTGTTATATTTTATATCTGTTGAATTGATAATATCTATAAAAAAACATGTACCGGGGTATTTTGACAGTGAGCTAAGAGCTTCTTTCATTTCTTTAGAGTTGGGGTCTTTGAAATTTATGAATGTTACCATAATTTATTTATTTAGATTTGAAAACCAATATTACAATATTCCATTACTCCATTACTCCATTACTCCATAATAAAATGTAAAATTAACTATTAAATTTATTTTATTACTTTTATCTTGTTATTTTTGTCATTAGATATAATAAACTTGAAAAAGATCAGAATACATATCGTAATTATTTTTTTTTATTTTATTTGCTTCCTCTCTATAGCAATATCTCAACAAGCATCTGATAATGTCATTGCCTAAATATATTGACTGAAATTTAAACAATTAACTTTAAACCTTACCCCAAAAGTTTTTAGGGTAAACCTTAAACTAATTTTTCTTTAATCTTCCTGACTACCGTAAGGCAGGTTTATTTTTGTTTTTTAATTCTGTTTTTCTAAAACAAAAGCAATAATATTTTCCCGGCACAAAAAATATTATTTCTCCAAAACCTTAAAAAATTACATATATTTGTGCAAAAATAAAGCGATGGGTTATAAACCTAAAATATTTAAGCACGGGCATAATTTTTATCTTTTACTTGCCATATTAATCCAAATGACGATTTATCCATTTTTTGAAAGTGAGGAAACCAGATTAATATTTTCAAACCTGTTTTCTACTGTTATTCTGATAGCAGCTATACATGCGATCGGACTTAAAAAAAACCAAAAAATTATTGCTATAAGCATAGGTAGCTTTGCTTTTTTTGGAATATGGTATTCCGTAATTATTGAGGAAAAATTATTTCTGGCTATAATTAGTGTAATATGCCAGATTGCATTTTATATTTATGTAATTGTATTAATTCTAAAAAACCTTATCAAGGCAAAGGAGGTTGATCCAAATATAATATATGGTGCAATAGTCGTTTATCTGCTTATCGGCATATCCTTTTCATTATTATATTCATTAATGGAAGGCTTAGCTCCGGGTTCTTTTTATATCAATACTTTTGAAAGTTTAGCTCTAAAATTAAATGTTTTTGACTTTATGTATTACAGTTTTACAACATTAACAACAACGGGATATGGAGATATAACGGCTGTTTCTCTTCATGCCCGGGCTGCTTCAAATATTGAGTCAGTTATCGGAGTAATGTATGTGGCTATAATAATATCCAGATTTGTTAGTATTTATATTGTTCAATCATCAAATAAAAGATCAAAATAATATGAGAAAAATTCATTACTTTATCAGGAGATTTATGTTAATTGCAATACTTATTTTTACATTTTTTGCTTGTAAAAATGAACAACAAGCTCCTCCGCCCCCACCGGAAATTCCTGTGGTGGAAGTAATTAAAAAAGATGTTCCCATTTACCAGGAATTTGTCGGGCAGGTTTACGGACTTTACGACATCCCTATCCGTGCCAGAGTGGAAGGATGGGTAGAAGATATTTATTTTATTGAAGGCAGCCCTGTATACAAAGGGCAACACCTTTATTCCATTGACCCGGAAACTTATGAGGCAAGAGTTGCCGAGAGAGAGAGCACGCTTGCCGAAGCTGAAACAAATTTGGTGAAAGCCCAAAACGACCTGCGCAGGATCAAGCCCCTTGCCGAGATGAATGCTGTAAGCCAAAGCGACCTTGATGCAGCGCTTGCAAACGAAGGTGCCTGTGAAGCCTCCGTTAAAGCCGCCAAGGCTAATCTCAGGGCCGCAAATATCGAGTTAAGTTATACAAATGTAAAATCACCTATTGATGGCATTATTGGCAAAACCAAAGCCAAGGTTGGCGAATTTGTAGGAAAAGACCCTAATCCTGTTATCCTGAATGTTGTTTCAACCATCGATACTATCAGAGTGCAGTTCTTCCTGACGGAAAATTATTATTTGGCTTACGCCCGGGGGGCAGCAAGAATTGATTCCCTAAAAAATGGCAGACGGGCTAGACAGGAACTTGAATATGGAGAAAGGAACCTGGAATTGATCCTTTCCGACAATTCGGTTTTTAAATATAAGGGAAAAGTGGACTTTATTGACAGGCAAGTAGATCCGACTACAGGTTGTATTTTACTTCAGGCCTCCTTTCCAAATCCGGAAAAAATATTACGCCCCGGCCAGTTTGCAAGGATAAAAGGACTAATTTATGTAGAAAATAACGCCCTCCTTGTCCCGCAAAGATGCTTAAGCGAGCTTCAGGGCAAGTATAGCTTATATGTGGTTAATGACAGCAACAAGGTTGAAAGAAGAGACGTTGAAACAGGTCCAACTGTTGATAGTTTCTGGGTGATCACTGAAGGAATAAGCCAAGGCGAAAAGGTAATTTACGAGGGAATACAACAAGTCGGGGAAGGTATGACTGTCAGCCCTGAAGTTATTGAACTGGATGCAAAAGGTCAAAAAAAATAAGGAACAGGATTATGGAAGAAAAAGGTAATTTTTTTGTAAAAAGGCCTATTGTTGCAATGGTGATAGCCATTGTAATTGTAATTGTTGGGGTAGTTTTCATGTTAGGCCTACCAATGGAACAATACCCTAATATTTCACCTCCTATGGTTTCAGTTAGCACAGTTTATACTGGAGCCAATGCTATCAATGTTGAGCAATCAATTGCCACACCTCTCGAACAGCAGGTTAATGGTGTTGACAATATGATTTATATGAAATCAACCAACTCTAATGATGGCACAATGACACTTAATGTTTCCTTTGAAATAGGAACTGATCCTGATATGAACACCGTATTTACACAAAACAGAGTATCTCAGGCTACCCCAAAATTACCGGAAGATGTAAAACAGTATGGTTTAACTACTAATAAAAAATACTCTTTCCCATTAATGCTGGTCACACTGACATCAACAAACAAGGATTATGATCAGAATTTTCTCGGGAATTATGCCACCATAAACATTAAAGATATTCTGTCCAGAACAAAAGGGATTGGAAGCGTTGATATACTTGGCTCAAGTGATTATTCTATGCGTTTATGGGTAAAGCCTGACAGGCTTGCCCAAATGGGTGTTACTGTCCCCGAGATCATGAATGCAGTGAAAGAACAGAACATAATTGTACCGGGCGGAAAATTTGGAGCAGAACCTGCTCCACCGGGAATTGAGTTTACATATACTGTGCGACTACCCGACAGACTACAGACAGAAGAAGAATTTGGAAATATCATTGTAAGGACAAACCCTGATGGCTCACAAGTAAAAGTAAGTGATGTTGCAAGAGTTGAACTTGGTGTGGAATCATATAATGCTTTTACAAGGTTGAATAAAAATAGTTGTGCTCTTATTGCTTTATACCAAATGCCAGGCTCAAATGCCATAGAAACCGGTGAGCAAATCAAATCAATTATGGAGAGCCTTTCTAAAAAATTTCCTCCTGGAATCGGTTATGAAATATCTCTTGATACCACACTCGCTATATCAGCAGGAATTCGTGAAATAATTATTACTTTATTAATCGCCTTGGCTCTTGTTCTTTTCGTAGTTTTTATTTTTATCCAGGATTGGAGAGCAACGCTTATCCCAACAGCTGCCATCCCTGTATCATTAATTGGCGCTTTTATTCTGTTCCCTATGCTTGGATTTACCATAAACGTGTTATCCCTTCTCGGACTGGTACTTGCCATTGGTATTGTAGTTGACGATGCCATAGTGGTAGTCGAGGCTGTTCAGGTAAATATTGCCAGGGGAATGAATTCTAAAAAAGCAACTATCGAGGCAATGAAATTGGTTACTGCTCCTATTATAGCCACTACACTCGTTTTAATAGGAGTATTTATCCCTGTTGCTGCTATGGGTGGAATTACCGGAAGGCTTTATCAGCAATTTGCAATCACTATTGCTGTGTCCGTGGTATTCTCTTCCGTAAATGCCCTGTCACTTAGCCCTGCATTATGCGCTCTATTATTAAGAAAACCAAAACCTTATAAAGGCATATTGGGGAAATTTTTCAAAGGATTTAATAAAGTTTTCGATCGTTCCACTGATTCCTATATGAAATTCTCGAAAATCGTTGCACGAAAAATTACAAGGAGTCTGATCTTTATTTTAATCCTGTCAGGAGCTATTATTATTATCTCAAATTTTGTTCCCGGCGGATTCATCCCTGAAGAAGACCAGGGCTACTTTTTAGTAAATATACAGCTTCCTGATGCAGCTTCACTTCAACGAACAGACGTGATAAATTCCAAGATAGAAGATATCCTGATGAATCACGAAGAAATAAATTTTGTTACAAGTATTACCGGATATAGCTTGTTAACAGGTAGTAGTTCAACTAATAACGGGTTTATGTTCATCTCGCTTAAGGATTGGGACAAACGGGATGAAACTGCCTTGCAAATAATAAGGGAAGTGAATATGGAACTACAGAGTATAAAAGGCGCTGTTGTATTCGCTTTTGGCCCCCCTGCCATTCCCGGACTTGGTACAGGGTCAGGTTTTTCACTTATGCTTCAGGATAAAGGGGGAAATTCACCGCAATACCTCGCACAACAGGCATCAATATTTGTTAAAGCTATGATGGAAAGGCCGGAAATCGGCAATATTTTTTCTCCATTCCAGGCTAACGTTCCCCAGAAATATATTGACATCAATATTGACAAAACTTTAAAAGCAGGTGTTGACTTGCAAGACCTTTATTCTACAATTGGAGCTTTTCTCGGTGGGGCTTATATTAACGATTTTAACCGCTTCGGCCGCCTTTATAAAGCTTATATCCAGGCTGAACCCCGGTACAGGTTAAACCAGGACCAACTAAATCTGTTTTTTGTTAAAAACAGTAATGGTGTTAGCTTGCCATTATCAGCCCTTGTAAATGTCGAGGATATTGCAGGACCTGACTATACAAACCGTTATAATTTATACAGGGCTGTCGAATTGACAGGAAACCCTGCAAAAGGTTATTCTTCCGACCAGGCACTGGATGCTATAGAGGAAGTCGCAGAAGAGTCGCTCCCGGCCGATATGGATTATGAATGGAGTAATATGTCGTATCAGGAAAGAGAGGCCGGTGGAGCGGGTAACATAGTATTTGTATTCGCTTTGATATTTGTATTTCTTATCCTCGCTGCCCAATACGAAAGCTGGTCGCTGCCACTCAGCATTTTGCTCGGTACTCCTTTTGCTGTTTTCGGGGCAATGTTTTTCCTGTTTGTTGCCCGTTTTTTCAGTGATACATTTGTAAATAATATTTTCGCTCAGATCTCACTCGTGATGCTTATAGCAATGGCAGCAAAGAATGCCATTTTAATTGTTGAATATGCCAATAATGAGTTTGCTAAGGGACAGTCGCTTTACGATTCAGCCGTTAAAGCTGCCAAGTTACGTTTCAGACCCATTCTTATGACTGCATTCTCATTTATTTTCGGAGTATTCCCGCTTGTTATTGCTGCAGGTGCCGGCGCTGAGTCACGCAAGGTGATGGGAATGGCCCTGATAGGTGGAATGACAATAGCAACATTTTTAGGAGTATTCATGTACCCCATGTTATTTGTTTTTATTGGAAAGATTGCAGGATATGAAAAGAAAAGGAAATTGGCGTTAGAAAAGATAGATAATCAAAAGAAAATTAACACAACTGAATAAATATAAATTAACCTAATTGACCTAATTAGAGTCCGTCTATAAAGTCAGAAAGTTTAAACCTGCCCGTTCGTTCAGGCGGGTAAATATTAAAAATAACAAATGACAAGCACCAAATTTCAAAACCTGTCCGTATGGATAAATTACAATGTTCAAAAATTCAATGACCAAAACAGTTTCGGTCATTCATCCACCCGTATGGGCGGACAAGTTTTGATAATTGATGTTTGGAATTTATCCATACGGACAAGTTTTGTTATTTGCCCGCCCGACTGAAGGACTTCAGTCATTCGGGCGGGTTTTTTGATATTTGGTCCCGATAGCTATCGGGGTTAATTCAAAGTTAACCATTAGATATTGGGGTTTGATTAGGTCAATTAGAATAATTAGAAATTTGAAATTAAATTTATTTACAATGAAAAAGATATTTCCGGTTATAATTATATTAATCATCGGTCTTTCTGGTTGTAGGATGGGTCCAAACTTTGTGAGGCCCGATTATCAAAGCCCCAAAGCATTTAGGTTCGATACTGCAACAACAGATACAATTGTTAATCTGAAGTGGTGGAAATTGTTCAACGATCCTGTTTTGGACACATTGATCAAAATTGCCCTTGAGGAAAATAAAGATGTACTGGTGGCTGCTGCAAGAATTGAAGCAGCCCGTTCCACAGTAGGTTACAATAAAGCGGATATGTTCCCAACAATTAATGTTGCAGCAGGAGCTTCCAGAGGTAATTTTTCAGGAGCTAAATTTGACAATACTTCTAATAATTTCTATGCTTATCCCGAACTTTTATGGGAAATTGATTTCTGGGGGAAATATCGCAGATTAACTGAAGAGGCCCGTGCCGAGTTACTTGCTTCTGAATATAGCATGCGTGCCATTCAAATGAGCCTGATATCGTCTGTTGCAAGCTCATATTTTCAATTACTTGACAATAAATCAAAACTGCAAATATCCAGAAACACACTTGCTTCACGCGATAGCGGGCTCATAATTATTCAGGCCAAGTATGATTACGGCACTGTTGCTGAGATTGATTTAAACCAGTCGCAGGTACAGAGGGCTATTGCAGCAGCATCAGCACCGGTTTATAAACGCTATATCGCATACAATGAAAGTGAATTAAGTATTTTATTAGGTCGCAACCCCGATTATATTCAAACGGGAATTAAATTATACGATCAGCAATTTCCACCCGAAATCCCAACAGGATTGCCTTCTCAACTTCTGGAAAGGAGGCCTGATATTTTGCAGGCTGAAGCATATTATATGGCACAAAACGCCCGTGTCGGCGCAGCTATTGCTATGCGCTTCCCTTCAATAAGCCTGACAGGTTTGCTTGGTATAGCCAGCAACGATTTGTCAACACTTACAACAGGAGGAATGGCATGGTCAGCGAGTGCTAATTTATTAGGCCCTCTTTTCCAATTCGGAAAAAATAAAAGGAGGGTTGAAATAGAACGATATAATACCCAAGCAGCGTTGTTGAACTATGAGAGTACGGTTCTTCAGGCATTTAAGGAAGTTGAAGATGCTTTAATCACAATTGAAACATTACACGAAGAGCTTATTGCTCAACAATCGCGTTTTGATGCAGCAGTCAATGCTGAGATGTTATCGCAACATCGTTATGATAAAGGTGTTACAAGCTATCTTGAAGTGCTTGATTCGCAAAGGCAATCTTTCGAGGCACAACTTGATTATTCGCAAACCAGACAGGAATTGCTGAATGCCTATGTGCAATTATATAAAGCCCTTGGCGGCGGATGGATATCTGAAGTAGAAATGAATAATGCACAAAATCAGAACAATTAAAGAGTCCAGTCTGAAAAACCATCCCATGGCTTTAAAAATATATAACTAATCAGTATTAAATTAACAATTAAAATTTCTTAACAAATTATTATTATTGAATTGGGTAATATGGGAAATAAGGGAAATATGGGAAATATGGGAAATATGGGAAATAAAAAAGCTATATCCAATTTCAGTATAATGAAATTTATCAAAGAAGAATCATTAGGCGGATTCATTCTTATTTTCGTAACTATTATAGCTGTAATTTGGGCCAACACCAGGTTCTATGACTTTTATCATTACCTGTGGCATGAACTGAAAATTGGTATATCACTCGGTTCATTTGAACTAAAAGCTTCGCTTAATCACTGGATAAACGACGGACTAATGACATTGTTTTTCTTTACAGTCGGTCTGGAGATCAAGCGTGAAGTGCTTACAGGAGAGCTTTCTTCAGTTAAAAAAGCGAGTTTTCCCATAATAGCTGCTGTGGGCGGAATGATAATTCCGGCAATAATATATGCTATAATTAATTATAATAATCCTGATTTTATCAATGGCTGGGGAATTCCAATGGCAACTGATATTGCCTTTGCTTTGGGTTTGATGTCATTGTTGGGCGATAAAGTAAATATTAATCTGAAAATTTTTCTGATAGCACTTGCTATTGCAGACGATCTCGGCGCCATCCTGATCATAGCTATTTTTTATACCGAATCAATTAACACTGCCCAGTTGATCAATGCTGCTATTTTCCTTATTGTATTAATTGGAGCTAACAGGCTCGGAGTCAGAAGAACTTCTTTTTATGCCATTGTTGGATTGATCGGAGTTTGGTTATCCTTTATTTATTCAGGCGTTCATGCTTCAATTGCAGGTGTTTTGATTGCCCTTACAATACCTGTTCGAGCTAAAATTTCCGAAGATTCTTTTATTAACAATCTTGATAAACTTCTTTCAAAATTTAAAAAGGAAAAACCAAATGATTCAACTTTATTAACGCAAAAACAGGCACATATTATAAATGATATTGAAGAACTAAGTGATAAAGCACGTACCCCTTTACAGAAACTGGAACATGCTCTGCATCCTGTTACTGCTTATTTTATTCTGCCCCTTTTTGCTCTTGCAAATGCGGGCGTTCATGTAGAAGCTAATTTATTTAACCTGCTTTTTCATCCGATTGCCATTGGTATTATTTTAGGTTTAGTACTTGGTAAATTTCTTGGGATTTCATTATTTACAAAGTTGGTAGTTAGATTTAAACTTGCATCTTTGCCGGATGGTGTCAACTGGAAACAAATCTATGGTGTCGGTTTTCTTGCCGGAATAGGATTTACAATGTCAATTTTTATTTCGGATCTGGCATTTGTTTCTGCTGAGTTTATCCAAATAGCTAAAGTGGGAATATTTTTTGCTTCGTTTTTGAGTGCTGTTATTGGGATTATGATATTGAGTTCAGTTTCAAAGAAAAAGAATCTGAAAAAGACTAATAATAACTATTAATGCGAATCACGGGTTGAAATTTTATTTAACCACAAAGGCGCACAATACCGATAGCTATCGGTATCACTAAGTATCACAAAGGAAATTTTTGATTCTCATGAATATAGAAAAATATATAAACGGTTTTAGATTGTTCTTTTCACGTGAAAGATGGTATTAAACAGGTAATTCTTTAGTACTTAGTGTGCCTTTGTGATATCCTTAGTGTATCCTTAGTGGTAAAAAAAGCCTATTTCAACCCTCGATTCATATAAATAACTAAAATTCAATAGTATAAAAACTTTATGTTAAATAATAAAAGAATATGGAAACAAATGTGATCAATGGATTTATTAAAAAAGTAAAACTTTTCAGTGATTTGAATGATAATGAACGTCATCTTTTATCAAAAAATATTAAGGTTAAAAAATTTAAACAAAATACACTGCTTTTTAGCGAAAACACACCTCGCAAAGAGATGTTTATCATATACGAAGGTGAAGTTGAACTTTTCAAGAAAACACCTTTTGGTAAAGAAAAACGCTTATCTTTCTTCAGTAAGTATGATTTCTTAGGTGAAGGTTTTCTTATGGATAATTCTCCCCATTCAACTTCTGCAAGGGCAATGCTGAATACAACTACGCTGACAATCAGTAAAGATAAGTTTTTAAAGTTGTTTGCCGAACACGGTGTTATTGCTGTAAAAATATTCACTCATGTAGCCCGTGTAATTTCGCAAAGGATGCGGCAGACCAATACACGTCTTGTAAATTCTTCAGCTCAATATGAATCCGGCAGAACACGCACCGAACATGACTTGCTGGGCGAGAGAAATGTTCCACATGAGAGTTATTACGGTATTCAAACATTACGCGCTCTTGAAAATTTTAATATTATCGGAATAACGCTCAATTTTTTTCCAGTTTTAATCGAAGCTCTGGCAATGGTAAAAATGGCAGCTGCAAAAGCGAATTATGATCTCGGATTGCTTTCCAAACCTGTCGCTGATGCAATCATACAGGCATGTAACGAAATCATTAATCGCAAATTTCAATCTCAATTTGTGGTTGATATGATACAGGGCGGGGCCGGTACTTCAACCAATATGAATGCCAACGAAGTAATTGCCAATCGTGCCCTGGAAATTCTGGGTTATGAAAAAGGGGAATATAAATATTGTCATCCCAATAATCATGTAAATCTTTCTCAATCAACTAACGATGTTTATCCTACAGCTATCAAAATTGCCTTGATAAACAGTAATAAAAAGCTTATCAATGTCTTACATGATTTACTTTCTTCTTTTCGATCAAAAGGAAACGAGTTTGCCCGGATAATTAAAATGGGACGCACTCAGCTTCAGGACGCTGTACCAATGACCTTAGGACAAACCTTTGAAGCTTATGCTGCAACACTGGAAGAAGAAGTTGAACGGCTTGAACAGAATGCTCAACTATTCCTTGAAGTTAATATGGGTGCAACAGCAATTGGCACCGGCATAAATACTGATCCGGATTATAGTGGTAAAGTAATTACACACTTACAGGAAATTACAGGAATGAACATTGTTTTAGCATCAAACTTGGTCGAAGCGACACAAGATACAGGCGCATTTGTAATGTATTCATCAGCAATTAAACGCCTGGCAGTGAAACTTTCAAAAATATCTAATGATCTTCGTCTTCTTTCCTCAGGACCGCGAGCAGGTATCAATGAAATTAATTTACCGGCAATGCAGCCCGGTTCTACGATTATGCCAGGCAAAGTCAATCCGGTAATCCCTGAGGTTGTCAACCAAATTGCATTTAAAGTTATTGGTAATGACCTTACGGTTACATTAGCTGCTGAAGCAGGGCAACTCGAACTAAACGTGATGGAACCTGTTATTGTCCAGAGTTTATTTGAATCAATTGAAATACTTAAAAACGGAATGGAGACATTAAGACATCGTTGTATTGATGGAATTACTGCTAATAAACAGCGCTGCCGCGAAATGGTAGAAAACAGCATTGGCCTGGTAACTGCCCTTAATCCTGTTCTCGGTTATGAGATGTGTACTCAATTAGCTAAAGAAGCATTGGAAAATAATCGCGGCGTTTACGAAATTGTTCTGGAGAAAAATTTGCTGTCAAAAGAAGAACTGGATAAACTGTTGTCTCCCGAAAGTATGATTAATTCACAGAAAAAATGATTAAATTTGTTTTTCAGGAAAAAGCTTCTTATATTTGTATTTTACCAATATAAAAATTAAATAGTTATGAAAAATTCAACAACAAGTTTTTTTACAGGTCTTATAAGCGGTGTTGCTATAGGCGCTGTATTAGGCATTTTGTTTGCTCCTGATAAAGGTGTTAACACAAGGGAAAAAATCAGCAAAAAAGCCGGCGAGATCAAAGATGATATTAGTAAAAAAATCGATGATATAAAACACTATGCCGAGGATGCTGTTGGTGATATAAAAGAAAAAGTGAGTGAAGCCAAGGAAAAAGTTAAAGATATTAAGGAAAAGGCAACTAAAGCTAAGAAAAAATAAACCGTAGCTTAACAGATTATTGTAATCATTCACAATTAAATAAATAATTACTTATATTGATTTCATCCCGTATACCCGGGTTTGATTTTAGATTTTAGATTTAAAACTTAAAACAAATCTAAATTCTTTAACACTAATTTAAATTAGTAAATTATGGACATAGAGAAATTATATAAAAATTTAAACGAAACTTTTGAAAATATCAAATCTTATTTTGATCTTAAAATCGAATTATTTACGATTATTTTATATGAGAAAATCCTGAAGGTTTTTTCAAGCATTTTAGCAGTGATCATAATCACAATATTCCTGTTATTTTTCATTTTTTTTATGTCTCTTGCATTTGTAGCATGGTACGGTCAGGAGACAGGTTCTTATGCTCAGGGATATCTTATTGCCGGATTGTTTTATCTTATTCTCGGTATTATTATTTATCTTGCCAGAAATAAAATATTCCTGAACCCTATGATAAAGAAAATCTCAAAAACAATTTTTAATAACGAAAATAAATTTAGCCATAAAAAAGATAATACCCGGAAACAATGAATATGATTAGAAATCTTGATGATATAAAATATAAAAAACTCAGGCTCAGAAGCGAAATTTTATTAAAAGAAAATACAATAAAAAGCTTGTTCTCTGAGTTAAAAAACAATATAGAAAGTTTTGATTTTAAAAATGATATAGTAAGAAATATTGTCAATAACCCTGCTATATTAATTAATACTGCAAGAATAACTTATGACTTGATAATAAAATGGAAGGCAAAAAAACAACTTAAAAACAAAGAATGAAAATAATTAAATAATAATTAATTGTTTACCAATAACTTGAAATTTTATCCAAAATATTTTCCCATTGGGACTTCAATGTAATTCAGGAACAAATCAAAAACTTTTTCTTTCGACCAGACAGTTTTACTCGCAACATGTAAACAGTAATCATTTAGCCATTTAACCATTTGGCAATTCAAAAGTTTTTTACTTCATAAATCGTCCCGATATTGCAGATAGCTATTAGGTAAAGGAACCTCAAACCTTATTTACCTTGTACTGCGGGAGGAGGAAAGTTTGCCATAATTTTTTCAACATTTGCATTAACTATGGCTATTCCTTTTTCATCATTTGTAAAACCGGTAACTATTTTTGTGCCCAAGCCTCGCCAGGCTAATTCTTTATCTTTAATGTCAATGATATCAATAACTAATGTTCCTTCATCATAAGTACTTACATCAATATTACCACCGTAAGGGCCCCACCATGGGTTATACCATCCGTAATTATCCCAGTTTGTTATTTGAGTCTGTTGTTTTACCATAGCATAAACATTTACGGCAAAATCAGTATCTTCCGATTCTTGCTCTTTATATCCTTTTGCCTGCAGCTGATCATTAACTGCTTTTATTATAGCTTTTTTCTGAAAAGGATTTTGATCCAGAGCATTATTAGGCATCTTTTTTTTGATCCATTTGTAGGTTTTTAATTTACTAAAATCTACACTTCTGTCATAGTCATAGCTTACACTCAATGTAACACAACTCATTGTGAAAAGTGCTAAACTAAAAATTAATAGCTTGTTAATTGTTTTCATAATTAAAAGATTTTTGTGAATAAGATTTAAAATGTAAAAATACATATTTTTCTGATATTTTGATAAAGATTCATAAAGAATTGAGGATGAGGTTTGATATTGTTTGATGGTTAAGTTGTTGTGATTTACGATTTACGGATTACGATTTACGATACAATGAATTATAAATATCTGTAATCCGAAGAAGTACCATTAATCCGTAATCCGTAATTCGTAATCCATAAACATTAAACAAACTTGTCTGTGTCAGGGATTTCCTGTTTCATATCCTTTTATTATCCAGTATGAAGCTTTGTCAAAAAACAACATCATCCTTCTTTCAAGTTCAAGCATCATATAAATATCAATTGTTTTATGCCATATTCCATAAGAAAGTGTAAATTCCCAAACATGCTTCCTGACAAGGCTCAATGAGCTGATAACTTCGCTTAAAGCAAATCCTTCCTTTCGTCGTTTTTTACCCAGTTGTATGTAGAAATTTCTAACATCATATTTATCATAAACTCCACCAAGCCACTTACTGTATTGCGAAATAACTACCTGGAATCGTTCAAATAAACTTTGCTTATTAAATTGATGATAACCCGGTGTGGATTTATTGGTTGTAACATCTTTAAGCCATAAATCAGCTATTAATTCTGAGTTTTTTTCAATTACTTCAATCAATCTGTCGGAAAGTAAATTTTTCTTTTTATCTCTTATTTTTTTCTCATCTAATGTTAAAGAAAAGGAATCAACAATTGCCCAATAATCCAATTTACTTTTTATATAAGTTTCTACTGCCTTTGTATTTGATGTAAAAGCAAGTTTTGGGATTTTTTCAACCGGAAAATATTTCACAGCTATTGCATCGTCACCTGCAAATAATTTCCCACCTGTTTGTTCTACTTCAAATGAAAGAAAAATCAGGTCGCCGTAAAAATAATTATTATATGAATCAACATCAATTAGTTTTATGATCCTGGCTTTTATACCGGTTTCTTCTTCAAGCTCTCTTAAGGCTGCTTTTTCAATGCTCTCCCCTATTTCAGCAAAACCCGAAGGCAAACACCACTTTCCTTTATAAGGATTGTTTCGTCTTTTAACTAGAACAATTTTACGTTCTTTTACAAGAATTGACGAAACAACCGGCAATGGATTATCATAGAAGAAAATATTACACACAGGGCAATATTCCCTTAAAATATCTCCCTCTTTTTTGTTTATAATTTTCCCTCTGCAATATGGACAAAATATTCTTTTTTTCTTTTTCATTATTAACAAACTTTTGAAACATCCACATATTTTTTTCCTCATCCTTACGACTGAAAGGAGCCCGTATGGAGCCTCAGCCTTAGCCTTAGCCTTAGCCTTATTTCATTGACTTTGAACAAATAAATATTATATCATCCTTTGTAATTTTCAATCTTTTTTTAGTTTGAATACCCTTCCTTAACTGATTGATAATAATATTGATTAATTCTTTTTCAACATTATCAGGAATAAAAAATGAATGTTTTATTCTGAGAAATTTAATAAAATCAGAAAAATCTTTATCAGAAAAAACCAATGAACTTTTATATTCAATTTTTCTTATATTTTCGAACCATGGTGATAAAAGCTGATAGCCATTTTTATCTGAAAAATTATTTATCAGTTTTTCGTATGGTAAATTTAATCCAGGATTGATATTATGTTTTTCTAATATTTTTTTTATGTATGAAGTTAATTCTTTCAGATGTGGTTTGGAGTGAGTGATAGCAATAAATACCCCATCATTTTTAAGTATTCTTGATATTTGAGGAATAATATCAGGGAAAAAATATAATGCATAACTGCATAAAATTATATCAAAACAATTACTGTCAAATTCAGATAAAACGGATTTGCCTAAGCCAATAAATTTTCCTTTCAAACCTGATGTTTTACATGAATCAATATACAATTGTTCATATTCTTTAAAGCGGTCAATACCTGTTACCAGTGCTTCGGGATGCACTTTGCCTTTTAAAGCTCTTGTAAAAAAACCAAACCCACACCCAAGATCAAGTATTTTTCTTCCTGATTTCAGATCCAGTCCTTCAAGGGCAATTTCTCTTATATCAGATTTATTTGTTGAATGAGTTATAATAATATTTGCAACTATTTTGTGAGTAGCAACATCAGCAAAAACATCAGCCAGATTATGAACTTTTTTTGAAGACATCGGATTTTTTTATTTTTTATTTTACTAATGTAATACTTTATTTATAAATCAAGCATAAAAATTAAAATTAGAAATTAATTATAAAAAGTATCTTTACAAAATAAAATTTTGTACAAATGAAGCATAATAAAAAAATTCCTAAATTTATTGGTTTAAGAATATATTTATTTTCTACAATATTGTATTTCTTTTTGGTAATGCCTATTATGGGCATTTTGTTTTTTAAATATGGCCCTGAATGGCTTGAAAACAAAAATATTACTTCTTCCGGCAAATCCCACTTGTCCGATTCATTATTATTAAATCAGGATTCATTATTAATAAAAAAAGATTCTTATTTATTTAAACAGGATTCGGCATTAATGTCCAAGATTAAAAATTTATCTAATGTTGATATTGACAGCTTAAAAATAATTGATAAGGAAATTATTTCTGTTTTTGACACAATTGCAGGTATTATTGACTCAATTAATAAGCAGCCTGACACAGTACCCCTAAACATAAATATTTCATCAAAAACAAACTCGCAGACCTCAGAAAATAAATTCGGCACCACTTTAGTATTATTGTTAAAAATTCTTGCTCTGAGCTTTTTTATCGGATTTGTATTTAACCTGCCATTTAAGATATATTTTCGTAAAAAAAGAAAAGTTAAAAAGATATCTGAGCGTTTGTTTAAATTTTGCAAAAAATTACTCTTAAAATCTCCTATTATAAACAGCCTTATACTTTTCTTACCCTATTTAGTCACCTTAGTTTATATGGCTTACATTTTGTTATTTGATACTTCTTTTGATGAAATTTCAAAACGCTTTTATATACAGTTTTTCTTTATATCACTTGTAGCTTCATTATTAATAGCCCTGTTCGTTTATTTTTGGGAAAAGCACCGTGTTCATATAAAATACATTGAGTATATTTATTCAAAAGAGGAACTCAGAAGAAGAATTTTTAACATTAAAGTTGGGAAGATAAAGAACAGGCTTTGGGTTTCAAGCGGTATGACAACACTTCTGCCGTTAACAATAGTAATTTTTTATTTATTCTTAAGTCTTACAACACTTAAAGATATTGGATTAGATAAAATTTCGGATGCACAGTTAAAAATTCTTTTTGGAAAATATCTGGCATACTTTAGTGATGCTACGAGTAAAATTTCATTTGAGGATTATCAAAGTTTTTTTTATGTTAATGCTTTTGACAGTATTTTAATGTTTATCGGAATTTTTACGGGTATTTTTATTTCAATAATATACATTTTGTTTTTTGTAAACTGGACAACAAAAGATATAGTTGGTCCGGTTAAAGAACTGCTTGCTAATATGCAAAAAACCGGACAGGGCGAATTAAATCAGTACAGTATTGTAAGAACTAATGATGAAATTGGTGAACTTACCGAAGGATTTAACGAAATGTCGCAAAAATTAAAAGACTATATAGCTAATATCTCAAGGATGAATAAAGCCAATTCACGTTTTGTTCCGCGTCAGTTCCTTGATATCTTAGGCAAGGAAAGTATTGCCGATATTAAATTAGGCGATCAGGTTCAAAAAGAAATGACCATACTGTTCTCCGATATTCGTTCGTTTACATCAATCTCGGAAGAAATGACGCCAAAGGAAAACTTTGATTTCCTTAATAATTATCTCGGATACATGGAGCCCGTTATCAGAAATAATCATGGTTTTATTGATAAATTTATTGGTGATTCAATAATGGCACTTTTTGGAGATAAAACAGAAGATGCGATAAATGCTGCTGTTGAAATGCGAATTAAACTCCTTGAATTTAACCAGGTGATGAGCCAGTTTGGAAAACCTCCGATAGAAAGCGGAATAGGTATTCATACAGGTTTATTAATGCTTGGAATTGTTGGCGGTGAAGGCAGGATGGACGGAACGGTCATTTCAGATGCTGTTAATCTTTCATCCCGGCTCGAAGGTCTGACTAAAATATATGGGGGTTCAATTATAATTTCTGAAGATACATTGATAAAACTTAATGATCCGAGCCAATACAATTACAGATTTTTGGACATTGTTAAAGTTAAAGGCAAAAAAGAAGCGGTTTATATTTTTGAAATACTTGATGGTGAACCTGAAAAATTTAAGCAACTGAAAATTAAAACCAAAGACTTGTTTTCTAATGCTCTTCAGCTATATAAAAACGGAGAATTTAAAAAAGCTGAAAAATATTTTAAAGAAACTTTTAAAATAAATAAATTTGATAAAGCAGCAACTATTTATATTGAAAGGTGCAATAATTTAATTAAATATGGCGTTCCAAAAAATTGGGATGGAATAGAGATTATTGAAGAGAAATAGGAATGTAATGTTGGAGTAATGGAGTAATGGAGTAATGGAGTAATGGAATATTGTAAACATCCATCATTCCTTTCGATAATTATCGGAATCCAGTATTCCAGTTTTATGCAAAAAAACTTTTTACAAACCGAACTCATTAATTTTTTTTTATTTTTGCATAATTTTATAATTATAAGTTTATGAATTTAATTGATGCCAAGGAGTTTATTATAGAAAAGCTTGCAAAAGAGCTGAATCCGGATTTTACATATCACAGAATAGAACATACTCTTGACGTTTATGAATCGGCAGTAAGAATAGCAGAAATGGAAAACATAAAAGGAAATGATTTAATTATGCTTAAAACAGCGGCACTTTTACACGATTCTGGTATGTTAAAACAATATATTGACCATGAAGAAGCTTCAATTGAGATTATGAAGGAGATATTACCCGTATTTGATTATTCACCTGAAGAAATTGAAGAAATCGGCAAAATGATAATGGCAACAAAACTTCCTCAAAATGCAAGAACATATCTTGGGGAAATACTTTGTGATGCCGATCTTGATTATCTTGGAAGAGATGATTTTATTATGATTTCACACCAGTTGCGGCACGAATGGAATGTTCTGGATATTAATAAAATGAATCTTAAACAATGGTATAATCTGCAGGTAAATTTTTTGGAGAACCATCAATATTATACAGACACTTCAATTGCGCTTAGACAGGAAAAGAAAATTGAAAATCTTAATGAGATAAAAGAATTATTAAATTGTAATAAATAATAAAAATTTTAAATTTTAAAATATTTTTATATTTTTGTCTTGTGAAACTATTTTAAAAACATATAAAAACATTTATATATGGATGCAAAAATGAATAATGTTTTATTAGCACCAACCGATTTTTCGGAAGTATGTGCCAATGCAATTAAACAAGCTGCCGGAACAGCAAAATATTTAAATTTCAAATTGTGCATTTTACACGTTATTGATAAAATCACAAAAGCAGATTTAAAAAAGAAAAACTTAGGAGAAGAATATATTATTGAAAAATTAAATAATATTGCTGATGAAATAATAAAAGAATATAATATTGAAGTTGAAACAATTGCCCTGGAAGGTAATATTTTTACAACTATCAGTGATGTTTCTAAAGATATTGGTGCGTATTTTATATATCTCGGCACCCACGGTAAAATTGGAATGCAAAAAATTACCGGAAGTTTCGCACTTAAAGTTGTTACAAGTTCAAATGTGCCGGTTATTCTAGTTCAAAAACGAATTTTTGATAAAGGATACAATAACATGGTTTTACCGATTACAAGTGATTGGGGACCATGGGAAAAAACCAAATGGGCTGCTTTAATTGCGCAAAAGTTTAATGCCAAAATTAATATTTTTCAATTAGAAGGTGAAAAGATTGATGATGCAGTACTATTAATTACCGAACACTTTAAAGCAAATGACATAGATTTTTCAATCAAGATTGCTGAAAAAACAACTAATTTTTCAAAACAGGTAATTGATTATGCAACATCAATTAATTCAGAACTAATTATGATTATGACAAATCCTGATAAAAGTTTGAAAAAATATATTTTGGGAAGCTATGATGAAGATATGATTTTTAATACTTCTCAAATACCCGTTATGTGTATTAACCCACGTGATGTTAACTGGAAAAAGATTATTTCAAGATAATTTAATTAAATATGAAAGAAGAATTAAATAATACTATTTTAGTACCGACAGATTTTTCAGAAGTTTGTCAAAACGCTATTGATCACGGGGTTGAAATAGCCGAATATCTTAATTATAAAGTTTATTTGTTGCACGTAATAAACCGTGAAACAAAAACTCAACTGAAAAAAGAACATGAGAACGTTGAAGCGATTGAAAAAAAGCTCAAAGCCGTTGCTGATAAAATTTATGAGAAAACAAAGGTTGAAGTTGAATATTTATATAAAGAAGGAAGTATTTTTGATGTAATTCATAAAACAGCTTCTGATATTAAGGCACAACTAATAATTTTAGGTACACATGGGAAAAAAGGACTTCAGCATTTGTTTGGAAGCTTTGCTTTAAAAGTCATAACAAATGCTCCGGTCCCGACAATCGTGGTTCAAAAACGTGCTTTTGGAGATGGATATAAAAATATTGTGTTCCCTATTAATGATTTTACCGAAGCAAGGCAAAAACTGAACTGGGCAATTCATATTGGAAAAAAATTCAATTCAAAAATTCATATTTTCCAGCAAGAGCAAACCGATCCCGGACTCTTAAGCAGAATCAAGATCATAACAAAACAAATTGAAGAAGCGTTTAATAAATATGATGTTGATTATAATCTTGTTAAAGCGGAAAAAAAATCAAATTTCACAAAACAATTATTAACTTATGCTGTTCAAAATAATGCTGATCTAATAATGATACTGACCGGACCAGATATGTATTCACCTGATTTTGATTTAGGACCATGGGATGAAAAAATAATGTTCAACCAGGCACAGATTCCTGTAATGTGTATTAATCCTGTTGAATGTGGTTCGGTATATTACGAATATATTACTTTGATTTAATTTTTTAAAAATAAAATTTTTAAAAAAGCCGGTAATTTTTTGTCGGCTTTTTTTATTGTGTTATTTTTGTATACTAATTTTTTAATTAATTTTAGTAGTTACATAGAAAAATAAGCTGGTTAGCGGTTCTAATTTACTTTTATCTTTTTTTACTTTTGTCTTAACTAAAACTACATGCAGATATTAAAAAAATATTGGGAAAAAAAGCCGTTAACTGTAAATCTTATTGCTGCAATATTTTTCAGGTTGCTTGCAGTATTTTTTTCAAAAGGTTTCGGAATGCACGACGACCACTTTTTAGTGATTGAAGCTGCACAATCGTGGGTGGATGGGACTGATTACAATAACTGGCTTCCGGGTAGTTATGGTAATACAGGACCAACCGG
>JAUWSB010000115.1 GCA_030610255.1 Bacteroidota bacterium | reverse complement strand
CGGACGACCCGCGTGATAAGTATTTAGGCACATGGAATGTTAATGAAACATGTAACAAAGCGAATTATCAGGTAACTATTACTAAAGACCCTTCACATAGTGCGCAGGTTTTAATTTCAAATTTTTGTAACCCGGGTCAGGGATATGCACCTGCTTATGCTTTGGTTGTTGGAAACACAATTAATGTTGAATCGCAAATAATTGGTGACAACTGGACAGTAAGCGGAAGCGGCTCTTATAAAAATGAAAATCTTATTCAATGGAGCTATACACTGGTGATTGCAGGTTCGGGTGAGGATTGTACGGCAGATTATACTAAATAAAAAATCATTCATTTTTAACTTCTTTTTGTTTCTCGTTAAATTTGGCTATAACCTCTTCATATACTTTTTCAAATTGTTTTAAATGATTTTCATAGTAATCAAGACTTTCTTTAAATTTATCGGGAGTAATATCATATTTTTCAAAAATAAAATCATAATAGAAATTAACATAATCTTTATAATTCTGGCTATTCTTGCGTTTAATGTTTAAAGATGCTTCAACAAGCTGAAAATCAGTAAGAATATCAACCATTTGCTCCATAGGGATAATATTATCCGGAACAAATGTTAAATCATCGGTATTTTTATTCTTACAGGAAGAAAGAAATATTACTAAAATTATTAACGGAAAATATTTCATTATTTATTAATTGCCAATTTCTGAAATAAATTTAATTCTCATCAATCTGATTTCTTCTTCAGTGAATTCACCTTCACCCAATTCTTCAAGAGCTTCCTGTACTGAATCGGACTCAGCTTCCCTGAAGTATTCAAAGATTTCTTCATGATGATATTCATCAACGTATTCACTGATATAATAATTGATGTCAATTTTAGTTCCGGATGAAACTATTCTTTCAATTTCGGTGAGTAGTTCATCAATTGTGATGCTTTTTGTAAAGGCAATATCTTCTAAAGGAAGCTTGCGGTCAATACTTTGAATAATATAAACTTTAAGACCTGATTTGTTGACAACCGATTTCACCACCATATCCATAGGTCTGATAATCTCGTTTTCTTCAACATATTGTTCAATAAGCTCAATGAATGGTTTGCTGTATTTTTTGGCTTTGCCTGCTCCGACTCCTGTTATCTGCTTCATTTCATCAAATGTTATGGGATATTGTGTAGCCATGTCTTCAAGTGAAGGATCCTGAAAAATTACAAAAGGTGGTAGTTTTTCTTTTCTTGAAATATCTTTTCTAAGGTCTTTAAGCAGTGCAAAAAGAGTTTTATCAGTAGTGCTTGTTTTATGGCTTCCGGCTTCAGCAAAGAAATCCTCCTCATCAGGATTTTCGTAATCATGATCCTGAACAAGCATTATGGAATAAGGTTTTTTAAGGAATTTTTTTCCTTCCGGTGTGATTTTCAATAAACCGTAATTGTCAATATCTTTAATAAGAAGTCGTTGTATCAGAGATTGACGGATCACAGCATTCCAGAATCTTTCGTCTTTTTCCATTCCTTTGCCGAATTCGGGAAGTTTATTATGCTTAAAAGATTTCAGGGTGGCTGTGTTTTTCCCTATTAGAATATTGATAATATGTTTTGCTTTAAATAATTGTTTTACCGACAAAACGGTTTCAAGAACTAACTTAATATAATCTTCACCTTCAAATTTTGTTTTTGGATGCAGGCAATTATCACAGGCGCCGCAATTGTCTTTAGTATATATTTCGCCAAAATAGTGAAGTAATAATTTATGACGGCAAACCGAGGACTCTGCATAAGCAACGGTTTCTAAAAGCAGTTCTTTGGCAATTTCCTGTTCGGCAACAGGTTTCCCTTTCATAAATTTTTCCAATTTCTGAATGTCGTCATAACTATAAAAAGTTATACAATTTCCTTCACCGTCATCACGACCTGCCCTGCCGGTTTCCTGATAATAACCTTCAATGCTTTTGGGTATATCATGATGTATGACAAAACGAATATCGGGTTTGTCAATCCCCATTCCGAAAGCAATTGTTGCAACGATAATATCAACATCTTCCATCAGGAACTTGTCCTGATTGGTCCTGCGGGTCACAGAATCCAGACCGGCATGATAAGGTAATGCCTTAATGTTGTTTATTTGAAGTGTTTCAGCTAATTCTTCAACTTTTTTTCGGCTCAAACAGTAAACTATACCTGACTTACTCGAATTATATTTTATGTATTTTATGATTTCTTTTATTACATCTTTATTTTTTTGACGTATTTCATAATACATATTTGCTCTATCAAATGAAGATTTAAAAATTTTTGCATCAAGAATATTAAGATTTTTTTGGATATCCTGTTGTACTTTAAGTGTGGCTGTAGCTGTTAATGCAATTACCGGAACTTTTTTCCCTATTGCATCAATTATTGGTCTTAGTCTCCTGTATTCAGGTCTGAAATCATGTCCCCATTCAGAAATGCAATGAGCCTCATCAATTGCATAAAAAGAAATATCAATAGTTTTTAAAAAATCAATGTTTTCTAATTTGGTAAGTGATTCGGGGGCAACATACAATAATTTGGTTTTCTCCAGAGTAAGGTCATTTTTTACCTGAGCGATTTCTGTTTTTGAAAGAGAAGAGTTAAGAAAATGGGCTATACCTTGTTCAGCTCCGAAACTACGTATTGAATCGACCTGATTTTTCATCAAAGCAATAAGCGGAGATATTATTATAGCAGTTCCTTTTTTAATAAGTGCAGGTAACTGGTAGCACATAGATTTGCCCCCACCTGTCGGCATAATTACAAATGAGTCATTTCCAGATAAAACATTTTTTATGATAGCTTCCTGATTGCCCTTGAAATTTTCAAATCCGAAAATTTTTTTTAATAATTCATGAAGAGAATATTCTTCAATTGTAGCCATTTTAATTTTTACTTAATTTTAAATATATTTGTATCGTTAAAATAAATAAAATTATGATAAGTTATTATAATTATTAATAAATCAAATTTATTTAAGTTATTTTATTGATTTTATACACACAATTACAAATATAGCAATAAAAAATAATTTATTAAACAAATTTTTATAAAAAAATTTTGAAATCATATAAAGAAATAAAAAAAATTGCATTAACAACAATTGAAATTGAGTTAAATGCAATAACAAATTTAAAAAAATCAATTAATGATGATTTTGCCAAATGTGTTGAACTAATATACAATACTCATGGAAGAGTGATTATTACAGGGATTGGTAAAAGTGCACATATTGCCTCTAAAATAGTTTCAACATTAAATTCAACCGGTACACCTGCAATTTTTATGCATGCCGCTGATGCTATTCATGGAGATTTGGGTATTATTCGAAAAGATGATATAATTATTTGTATTTCGAAAAGTGGTAATTCTCCGGAAATAAAAGTTTTGGTTCCATTGTTAAAATTAAGAGGAAACAAATTAATTGCGTTAGTTGGGAATAAAGAATCGTTTTTGGCAAAATATGCAGATTATATTATTGATTCAACAGTTAAGCAGGAAGCATGTCCTAATAATTTAACTCCAACATCAAGTACTACTGCCCAGCTTGTTTTGGGTGATGCTTTGGCTGTTAGTTTGCTTAAATGCAGAGGATTTTCTGCCAGTGATTTTGCTAAATTTCATCCTGGTGGCACTTTAGGGAAAAAATTATATCTGAGGGTTGAAGACCTGTATAAAAATAATGAAAAACCCGAAGTATTTTCAAATGATGATATAACAACCGTTATTCTTGAAATTTCATCAAAAAGACTTGGTGCAACAGCAGTGATGGAAAATTATAAAATGATTGGTATTATTACTGACGGTGACCTGCGAAGAATGCTTCACCGGAAAATTTCTATTGAGGGTTTAACTGCAAAAGATATTATGACTGTTAATTCAAAGTCAATTGATGCAAAAAGCCTTGTTGTTGATGCTTTGGATATTATGAGAAAAAATAATATTACTCAGCTTCCCGTTCTTGATAATAATAAATATGTAGGGATAATCCATTTGCATGATATTTTGAAAGAAGGAATATTATAGTATTAATAAATCAAGGCTAATGCTCCTACGGACTTCCTTCGGTCGTAAGGCTTAGGCTAAGGATTAATTTGGATTTATTCATCCTTAACATGTTTTTTTATGATTCTATTTTCCCTGAAATTTTTTAGAAAATCAATCCTGTCATTTATTTTGATGGTTTTGGTATCAGTTACTTATGGGCAGATAACAAAAATTATGGGGAAAGTCATTGATGCTGAAAATCAACAACCTCTTCCTTTTGTTAATGTTTATTTAATAGGAACCTACATTGGAACAATAACAAATTTTGAAGGTGAATATTCTTTTGAAACAAGAAATCCATCCGATTCAATTGCTGCTTCTTTTGTTGGATATAATACTGTGACCAAAAAAGTGGAGAAAAATAAATTTCAGGTTATAGATTTTTATTTAAATCAAAGTAGTATTTCCTTGTCGGAAGTTGTTGTTGTGGCCGGAGAGAATCCTGCTGACATTTTACTCAGGAAAATTATTAAAAATAAGGAAGTAAATAACCGAAAAAATTTTGATTATTATCAATACGAGGTTTATAATAAAATACAATTTGATGCTAATAATATTACTGAAAAATTCAGAAACAGAAAGATTCTTAAACCATTTAAATTTGTTTTTAGTTATGTTGATACTTCAACAATAAACGGAAAAGCATATTTACCGTTGTTTTTGTCAGAATCCTTATCAGATGTTTATTACAGGGGAAATCCCAAATCAAAAAAAGAAATAATCAAAGCTTCAAAAACATCAGGATTTGAAAATGAAAGCATTTCGCAATTTTTAGGCGACCTTTATCAAAATATAAACATTTATGACAATTACATAAGTATTTTTGAAAAAAACTTTGTTAGCCCCATAGCAAATTTCGGCCTGTCATATTATAAATATTATCTTGTTGATACTGCGATTATCGGCGAAAAATTATGTTATCAAATAATGTTCAAACCCAAAAGGAAACAGGAATTAACATTCACGGGAAATTTTTGGGTGAATGATACAAGTTATGCCATCAAGGAGCTTGACATGCGTATTGTTGACGATGCGAACATAAATTTTATTAACGACCTGGCACTTCGGCAAAAGTATGACAAAATTGAAAAAAAGTATTGGATGATTACAAAAGATTATATGGTTGTTGATTTTAATGTTATTGAGAATACAAAAAGAGTGATTGGCTTTTTTGGTCACCGTACAACAACATATAAAAATTTTATCTTTAATCAGCAGAAAGAAAAAAAATTTTATTCAATGCCTGTTAATGTTTCATTTGAAGAAGGTTCCTTTGATAAAGATGAAGAATTTTGGGAGAATGCCCGTCATGATAGTCTAACAAAAAAAGAACAGACAATATATGAAATGGTTGATTCCGTGAAGAGCATACCGGTTTTCAGGACTTATGTAGATATTATTTATATGATAACCAATGGATATTATATTAAAGGACCTGTAGAAATAGGACCGTATTATAAAATGATAAGTTTTAATGAAATTGAGGGTGTGCGTTTTCGCTTAGGTGGCAGAACAAGTAATGATTTCAGCACGAAACTTATGCTTAGTGCTCATGTTGCTTATGGAACTAAAGATGAAAAATTCAAATATGGTTTAGGATTTCTTTATATGCTCTCAAAAAATCCGAGACGCTCATTTGGCGCTTCATACTTATACGATATTGAACAGTTAGGTCAAAGTGAGAATGCTTATAGTGAAGATAATCTTTTTGCTTCGTTTTTTAGAAGAAACCCTGCAAATAAATTATCAATGGTTAGGCAATATAAGGCTTTTTATCAGCATGAATGGTTTACAGGATTTTCAAATACAATAAACTTTATTCACAGAGACATATTTACTATTGAACCAATAACAATTGAAATATATAATAATGGTAAAGTTGAAGAAAAAACCTCAATTATAACTTCTGAAATCAGGTTGGATACACGAATTGCCTATGATGAAAAATTTGTAATGGGTGAATTTGAAAGAATAAGTCTTGGAACCACATATCCGGTTTTTGGTATCAGGTATGGATATGGTATCCCCGGATTTTTAAACGGCGAATATGAGTATCATAGATTGCAGGTTGGATTAAAGGATTGGTTTAATGTTTTTTCTTATGGTTGGTCAAAAATAATAATTGAAGCAGGAAAAACCTGGGGTACGCTTCCTTATCCTTTACTGATACTTCACCCGGGTAATGAAACTTTTTTGTTTTATGAATATGCTTATAATCTGATGAATTATTTTGAATTTATTAGCGATCAATATATAAGTGTTTATTACACTCATCACTTCGATGGACTGTTTTTAAATAAAATTCCGTTAATGAGAAAATTAAAATGGAGAGAGGTGGCATACATCAAAGGAGTGATAGGGACACTCAGTGAAAAAAATAAAGAATATTCAAAATTTCCTTCAATAACCTATTCTTTAGATAAACCATATTATGAGGCAGGAGTGGGTATTGAAAATATTTTTAGAGTTATAAGAATAGATGCTATTTGGAGACTTTCACATTTGGATAATCCGGGTATTGACAAATTTGCAGTTTTCTTTTCATTCCAGTTTTCATTTTAAAATATATAAGTACTTTTGAACGTTAATTTCAAGTTATGATCCTGCGAACAGAAAAATTAGTAAAAAAATACAGACACCGTACTGTTGTCAATGAAGTGTCCTTATATGTTAATCGAGGTGAAATTGTCGGGCTGCTTGGTCCGAATGGTGCAGGAAAAACAACTTCGTTTTACATGATAGTTGGCTTGATAAAACCCTTATCGGGAAAAGTATTTTTGGAAAATCTGGAAATTACAAACAAACCCATGTACCGCCGGGCTCAACTGGGTATAGGTTATCTTGCGCAGGAAGCATCTGTTTTCAGGGGCTTAAGTGTTGAGGATAATTTAAAAGCTGTTTTGGAGTTCACAAAATTTTCAAAGGAACAACAAAAAGAAAGACTTGAATCACTGCTTGACGAATTTGGGCTTCAGCATATCAGGAAAAACAAAGGAATTACATTATCGGGTGGCGAAAGACGAAGAACTGAAATTGCACGGGCACTGGCTGTTGACCCTAAATTTTTTCTGCTTGATGAACCCTTTGCAGGTATTGACCCTATAGCTGTTGAAGACATTCAAAATATTGTTAAAAAACTTAAAGATAGAAATATTGGTGTTTTAATAACCGACCATAATGTTCATGAAACACTTTCCATTACAGACAGATCATACCTTTTATTTGAAGGTTCAATTCTAAAGTCAGGCACTTCCGAAGAACTTGCCGAAGATGAACATGTTAGAAAAGTTTATCTTGGTGAAAAGTTTGAGTTAAGACGGTAAAGAAATTAATAGTAACTGTGTTAATTCATAGCGCCATAAATGGCAAGTTACATATTATTCAGCAATCGCATACTAATTGTGGATTTGCAAAAAAACACTCAATAAGCAACACACAATAATCAATAAACAAGTAAAAAAGCAGAAAATGAAAAAATTTGATTTAGAAGATAGATTTATTGACTTTACAATAAGAATAAGTAATGTTGTTGATGAAATTGATAATTCAAAATTAGGAATTCATATTGCTGGTCAATTAATTAGAAGTGG